>NZ_JBWKYU010000009.1:119747-254377 GCF_059423925.1 Pseudomonas sp. GW458-11-26-14-LB4 | reverse complement strand
GTGCCGGCGGGCTGGGGGTGTCCTACTACAGCAACGGCGGCAATGGCGGCACGGCCACCAACGGCACGATTTCCATTGGCGGCGGCGGTGGCGGCGCAGGCTGGGACAAGGTCGGCGGCGCGGGCGGCAATGCCGCCGGTGGCATTTACAATGCTTCGACCGGCACCCTGAAAATCGTCGGCACCTCGGTCATCAGCAACAACCTCGGTGCGGGGGGCGGCGGTGGTGGTGGCGGCGGACTGGGCAGCAATGCTTCCAACGGCGGCATCGCCGGGCGCGGCGTCGGCGCCATCTGGAACCAGGGCGGCACGGTGCTTATCACGGCGGCCAACTTCGCCGCCATCAGCGGCAACGCCGCAGGCAGCGGTGCCGGTGGTACGGCATCGGGTGGTGGCACAAACGGTACTTCACCGGCCGCTGTCTCGGCGATCTACAACAACGGCGGCACGCTCAACACCGCCTACGTGGAGCCGCCGACCGCGACTATCGTGATGGCCGACACGGCCCTGAAAATCGGCGAAACCTCGCTGGTGACCATCACCTTCAGCCGGGCGGTGACCGGGTTCACCAACGCCGACCTGACGATTGCCAACGGCACGCTGACATCAGTGAGCAGCAGCGACGGCGGCCTGACCTGGACGGCAACCTTCACGCCGACCAACAACATTACCGACAGCACCAACCTGATCACCCTCGACAACACCGGGGTGACCGCGATCAACGACGGCGTGGCGGGTGTCGGTACGACCAACTCCGTCAACTACGCCATCGACACCGCGCGGCCGACCGTGACCATCGTGATGTCCGATACGGCGTTGAAGATCGGCGATACGTCGCTGGTGACTTTCACCTTCAGTGAAGCGGTGACCGGTTTCACCAACGCCGATCTGTCTATCGCCAACGGCACGTTGAGCGCAGTGAGCAGCAGCGACGGCGGCATCACCTGGACCGGAACGTTCACCCCGAGCGCCAGCATCAGCGATACCACCAACCTGATTACCCTGGACAACACCGGTATCGCCGACCTTGCCGGTAACGCCGGCACCGGCACCACCGATTCGGTCAATTATGCGATCGATACCGTGCGGCCGACGGCAACCATTGTGGTGGCCGACACCAATCTGGCGGGCGGTGAAACCTCGCTGGTGACCATCACCTTCAGCGAAGCGGTCAGCGGCCTCACCACCGCCGACCTGACCGTGGCCAACGGGACCCTGAGCGGTTTGAGCAGCAGTGACGGCGGCATCACCTGGACCGCCATGCTGACGCCGACCACCAACATTACCGACACCACCAACCTGGTCACCCTGGATAACACCGGGGTTGTCGATCTCGCCGGCAACGCCGGCAGTGGCACCACCAATTCCAACAATTACGCGATCGACACCGCGCGTCCGACCGCGACCATCGTGGTCGCAGACACCGCGCTGAAAATCGGCGAAACCTCGCTGGTGACTATCACCTTCAGCGAAGCGGTGACCGGTTTCACCAACGCCGACCTGACCATTGCCAACGGCACGCTGACTGCCGTGAGCAGCAGCGACGGCGGCATTACCTGGACGGCGACATTCACGCCGACCGCCAGCATCACCGACGCGACCAACCTGATCACGCTGAACAACACCGGCATCGCTGATCTGAACGGCAACGCCGGCAGCGGCACCACCGACTCCAACAACTACGCCATCGATACCGTGCGCCCGACCGCGACCATCGTGGTGGCCGACAACAACCTGCGGATCGGTGAAACCTCGCTGGTGACCATCACATTCAGTGAAGCGGTCAGCGGTTTCACCAATGCCGATCTGACGATTGCCAACGGCACCTTGAGCGCAGTCAGCAGCAGCGACGGCGGCATCACCTGGACGGCGACGTTCACCCCGAGCGCCAGCATCACCGGTACCACCAACCTGATCACCCTGGACAACACCGGCATCGTCGACCTGGCGGGCAACGCCGGTAGCGGCACCACCGATTCGAACAATTATGCGATCGATACGGTGCGGCCAACCGCGACCATCGTGGTGGCCGACAGCAACCTCACTGCCGGCGAAACCTCGCTGGTGACCATCACCTTCAGCGAAGCGGTCAGCGGTTTCACCAACGCCGACCTGACGATTGCCAACGGTACGCTGACCGCCGTGAGCAGCAGTGACGGCGGCATCACCTGGACTGCGACGTTCACGCCGAACGTGGGCGTCAATGACGCGACCAACCTGATCACCCTGGCCAATACCGGCATCGCCGACCTTTCGGGCAACACCGGCAGCGGCACGACCAACTCCAATAACTACACCATCGACACCGTGGTGCCGACCGCGACCATTGTCGTGGCGGACTCCAGCCTGAAAATCGGCGAAACCTCGCTGGTGACCATCACCTTCAGTGAGGCCGTGACCGGTTTCACCAACGCCGACCTGACCATCGCCAACGGCACGCTCAGCGCGGTCAGCAGCAGCGACGGCGGCATTACCTGGACGGCCACGTTCACGCCGACCACCAACATCACCGACGCCACCAACCTGATCACGCTGGACAACACTGGCGTGCAGAACCTGTCGGGCAATGCCGGCAGCGGCACCACCGATTCGAACAACTATTCAATCGACACGGTGCGTCCGACCGCCACCATCGTGGTCGCCGACACGGCGCTCGGCGTCGGCCAGACCAGCCTGGTGACCATCACCTTCAGCGAAGCCGTGACCGGTTTCACCAACGCCGACCTGACGATCGCCAACGGTACGCTGAGCGCGGTCAGCAGCAGCGACGGCGGCATCACCTGGACGGCGACGTTCACGCCGGCGGCGGGCATCACCGATACCACCAACCTGATCACCCTGGATAACACCGGCATCACCGACCTGGCAGGCAACGCCGGCAGCGGCACCACCGATTCCAACAACTATGCGGTCGACAGTCAGCGTCCGACGGCGACCATCGTCATGAGCGACATTGACCTGCGTCCCGGCGAAACCGCGCTGGTGACCATCACCTTCAGCGAGGCGGTGACCGGTTTCGACAACTCTGACCTGAGCGTCGCCAACGGCACGCTGAGCAATGTCTCGTCGAGCGACGGCGGCCTCACCTGGACGGCCACCTTCACGCCGAACATCGGTGTCAGCGACCTGACCAACCTGATTGTCCTGAACAACACCGGTATCACCGACCTGGCCGGCAACACTGGCACTGGCACCACCAACTCGGCCAATTACCAAGTGCAGACCCAGGTGCCGACTGCCACCATCGTGGTAGCCGACCCTGCGCTCAAGGCCGGGGAAACCTCGCTGGTGACCATCACTTTCAGCGAAGCGGTCAGCGGGTTCGACAACAGTGACCTGACCATCGCCAACGGCACGCTGAGCAACGTCAGCAGCAGTGACGGCGGCATCACCTGGACCGCGACGTTCACCCCGACTGCCAATGTCACTGACGCCACAAACCTGATCAGCCTGAACAATGCCGGAGTGACCAACGTCTCAGGCAACAGCGGTATCGGCACCACCGATTCCAACAACTTCGCCATCGACACCGCGCTGCCAACCGCCACCATTGTGGTTGCCGATAACCGCCTCGGTATCGGTGAAACCACCACCGTGACCTTCACCTTCAACGAAGCGGTGATCGGGTTCGATCTGGGGGACATCAGCGTCGCCAACGGTTCGTTGTCAAACCTGACCAGCAGCGACGGCGGCGTGACCTGGACCGCAACCTTCACGCCGACAGCCAACGTCAACGATCCGACCAACCTGATCCTGATCGACACCGGCGGCGTCCAGGACCTGGCCGGCAACCTCGGGGCGAGCATCGCCATCTCCAACAACTACATCCTCGACGCGACCCGGCCGACGGTGAACATCGTGGTCGCCAATCCGAATCTGGGCATCGGCCAGAGCACCACGGTGACCTTCACCTTCAGCGAGGCGGTGAGCAATTTCGACCTGTCCGACCTGAGCGTGACCAACGGTGACCTCAGCAACCTGACCAGCAGTGACGGCGGCAAGACCTGGACCGCGACTTTCACGCCGACCGCGAATGTCACCGACCCGAGCAACTTCATCGCGCTGGACACCAGCAACGTCACCGACCTTGCGGGCAACGCCGGCAGCACGGTGGCGGTGTCGAACAACTACGCCCTCGACAGCGAACGGCCGACCGCGACGGTGGTAATCGCCAATCCGAACCTGGGCGTCGGTCAGACTTCGCAGGTGACCATCACCTTCAACGAAGCGGTCAGCGGTTTCGACCTGTCGGACCTCAGCGTGGCCAACGGCACTCTGTCCAACCTGAGCAGCAGCGACGGTGGCAAGACCTGGACCGCAACCCTGACGCCGAACGCCAACGTCAACAGCGCCAGCAATGCGATCAGCATCAACACCGCCGGGGTCAGCGACCTGTCGGGCAACAGCGGCAGCAGCGTCAGCAGTTCCGGCAATTACGTGATCAACACGGTGCCTGTGCCTCCTGTGGCACCGACTACTCCGTTGATCGTGGTGACACCGGATCCGGAGTTCCGCAGCAGCGATCCGGTCGCGCCGCCGCCGCCGAACGTTCCGCTGCAGCCGATCGTCTTCACCGCGCCCACTGGCGACCTCGGTTCACCGCTGACTTTCGCGCCGTTGTTCGAGCAACGGGTGATCGGCAACGGCATCCGTCCACTGGGGGATATTTTCATCAATCGCGGTGCGCTGAGCCCCAGCTTCATTGCCCAGGTGTTCAGCAGCAGCGACAACCAGGGTGACGGCTCTGGTCATGGCTTCCTCGGGTTTGGCGGTGGCGATGGCGGGGTGTTCGGCAGCAGCACGCTGTCGAGTCTGTTCAATCAGGACAGCAGCGCCGAGCGCGATTCGCTGAACGCCTTCGGCAGTCAGTCGATCAAGGGCGGCGATATTTCCCAGGGCCTGCGCGGTGTGTTCGGCGCGCCGACCCTTGGCCAGCAACTGCAACAGATCAAGGACAGCGAGCAGCACCGGGTCGACAACCTGGCCGCCGCACTGCAACAGGTCGGCATCAGCGAAATGCCGGCCTGACCAACATTACAACTCAATATATGCGGGACCTAGGGGCGATCCAGGGATGAAGAAAAGTCAGAAGTTGTTCGGCGTCAGCTTGCTGGCGCTGGCGATCAGCGGATGTGCAGTGACCAGTGAACCGATCGAACGCAGCGTCAGCGAGCAACGGGCCAGAGCTGACCTGCAGAGCATGTACAAGGGCCAGGAACCGCTGAGCGGTCCGCTGACCCTGCACCAGGCTATGGCCCGCGCGGTGAAATACAACCTCGAAGGCCGCTTGAAAATCATGGAGGAAGCGCTGGCCAAGCGGCAGCTCGACCTCGCCAGTTTCGACATGCTGCCGCGCATGGCGCTGGACGCCGGTTACGTCGGACGCAACAACGTCAGCGCCTCCAGCAGCCAGAGTGTGCGTACCGGCACTCAGTCTCTGGAACCGTCGACCTCACAGGACCGCGACCGTGACGTCGCCGACCTGACCATGGTCTGGAACGTCCTCGATTTCGGTGTCAGCTACATCAGCGCCAAGCAGCAAGGCGACCAGCGCCTGATCGTTCAGGAGCGCCGGCGCAAGGTGATCAACACCATCGTTCAGGACGTGCGCTCGGCCTATTGGCGGGCGATGGCCGCCGAACGCCTGCTCAAGCAGATCGACAGCCTGATGGCGCGAGTCGACACCGCCCGCCGTAACAGCGAAAGCATGAGCGAACAGCGCATCGGTGATCCGGTGCAGTCCCTCGGTTACCAGCGTTCGCTGATTGAGGCGACCCGGCAACTGGAAGAACAACGCCGCGCGCTGTCGCTGGCGAAAACCGAACTGGCGACCCTGATCAACCTGCCGCTGGGCACCAATCTGACCCTGGCCACCGATGACGGTTACCGGATCCCGGAACTCAAGGTCGATCTGAGCAAACTCGAGCAGGAAGCCCTGACCAGCCGTCCGGAACTGCGCGAGCAGGATTACCAGACCCGGATCAGCGCCGCCGAAACCCGCAAGGCCATGTTGCGTCTGCTGCCGGGTCTTGAGTTCTCCGCTGGCGGGCATTACGACAGCAACTCGTTCCTGGTCGAGCAGGGCTGGGCCGACTACGGCGTCAAAGTCACCTGGAACCTGTTCAACGTGATCTCTGCCCCGGCGGCTATCGATGTGGCGAAGGCCGGTGAAGAAGTGGCTGCCGCGCGGCGTCAGGCGATGTCGATTGCAGTGCTGGCGCAGCTCTACGTGGCCAACGCCAACTATCAGGAGGCGCTGCGCCAGTTCAAGACCAACCAGCAACTGTCGGACATCGACGGGCAAATCGTCGGTCAGTTGCGTAACCGTCGTCAGGCCGACGGCATTGGTGAGCTGGACCTGATTCAGGGCGAACTCAACACCTTGCAGGCGGATCTGCGTCGCGATCTGTCCTACGCCGATCTGCGCAATGCTTACGGCCAGATCTTCGCCAGCGCCGGCCTCGATCCGCTGCCGGATCAGGTGCAGTCGACCGAAGTGCAGTCGATCGCCACCGCGTTGGCCAACCGCGAAGCCGCGTGGGCGTCAGGGGATATTTCGCTGCCGGTGGCCCATGCCTCCGCGCAATGACGTATTGGCGCCGACCGCCAGCATCAGCCGTGCCCAACGCGAGGCCCGCAACGGCCATCGCGGCACGGCAATGCTGCTGACCGGTTTGCCGGCGGCGGGCAAATCGACCCTTGCCCAGGCGTTGCATGCCGAGTTGTTCAGTCGTGGTCTGCAAAGTGTGGTGCTCGATGGCGATGGCCTGCGCGTCGGGCTCAACCGTGACCTGGGTTTTACCGATGCCGACCGCCTGGAAAACATCCGCCGCGCCAGTGAGCTGGCGGCGTTGCTGGTGGAGAACGGGCAGATCGTGATTCTGGCGATGATCGCGCCGCTGGCGGATCTGCGCGAGGTGTTTGCCCGTCGTTTGGGCGAGGACTATCGCGAGGTCTGGTGCAGCGCCGCGCTGGCGGTGTGCGAGCAGCGCGATCCGAAAGGGCATTACGCCCGGGCCCGGCGTGGCGAGCTCGCCGGGTTCACCGGCGTGTCGGCGCCTTACGAGGCGCCGGCCCAGGCTTCGCTGGTGCTCGACACCGGCACGCTGACGGTCGAAGCCTGTCTCGACCGGTTGCTGACTTGGCTCGGCGAATCCGCGGTGTTGCCCAAGGCATGAGCCGGCCGGCGTTCTCGCGATTGCCGCTGACCGCGGATCTGCCATTGCTGTTGCAGGCGCTGGCGGCGATTGACGACGCTGCCTGGCGCGGTCATTTCAACACCGCTTATTTCGCCGGCGACTGGAGCGGCGTGGCGCTGATTTCTGCCGCCGATGCGCTGACCGAACTGTCCCCCGGCAGCGCCGAACCCGTTCAACGCGCCCCTTGGCTGAATGATGGTCGCTGGCAGCAGGCCCTGCGGGATCTGCCGCTGGAAATTGTCAGTGCGCGGCTGTTGCGACTGGGCCCGGGCGGGCAGATTCATGAGCATCGCGACTACGATCTAGAGGGCGCGGACGCCGATTTGCGCCTGCATATTCCACTGCTCAGTCCGCCTGCCGTGGACTTCTGGCTCGACGGCCAGCGGATGCCGATGGCGAAGGGAGAATGTTGGTTTCTCGATCTCGCCCGACCGCATCGGGTCGACAATCGCGACAGCACGGTTCGGGTTCATCTGGTGCTCGATTGCCGCCCCGCGCCCTGGCTGGAGCAGATGATTGTTGACGGTTTGCCGAGCACTCCGCTGCCTGATGGCGCGGAGACGGCGCTGCAGCGATTTCAACGGTTGCTGGTCACGGATCCGTTGCTGTCCGCAACGTTGCAGGCATTGCACGACCCCGAATCATTCACCGTCCAGACGCTGGTGTTGGCCGCTGAACGAGGCCTGCATTTTTCCCGTGAAGAACTGCTGGCGGCGATGCGCAATGGTCGTCGGTCATGGAACGAACAATGGCGTCTGTGAATTTCGACGGCTGGTTACCGATCCGCATCTGGAAAACCGTCGGGCAATGGCAGGTCGACTGGTGCTGGTTTGGCGACACATCGCTGCATCAGCCGTTCTTTCGTGAAGCCGTCGAAGACGCGTTGCGCCTGCCGTTCAATCAGGCGTTCCGCCGGCAAACGCCCTTGTCGGCGCTCATGGATTGGCAGGCGCTCAGTCCGGGTCTGCTACCGAGCGCCTTTATCCTTCACGCCTCGCGGTGTGGCTCGACGCTGATCAGCCAGATGCTCGCCCGGCTCGACGATCACATCGTGGTCTCGGAGCCGCCGCCCCTTGACGCCTTGCTGCGTAGCGATCTGCCGGGCGAAGAACGCCGCGCGGCCATCGCCGGATTGCTCTCGGCGTATGGTCAGCGGCGGCGCGGTACGGAGCAGCGGCTGGTGATCAAGCTCGACGCCTGGAACATCGGTGAATGGCCGCTGCTGCAGCAGTGCTTCCCCGATACGCCGTGGCTGTTTTTGTATCGCGATCCGCTGGAAATCGCCGTCTCTCACCTGCGCCGCCCCGGCCTGCACATGGTGCCGGGTGCACTCGGCGATTGTGTGCTGGACGACGATTTGCCGTTCGAGGGCAGCGAGGATTTCATCGCCCGGCGGCTGGGGCGCCTGCTGGAGGCGGGGTTGGTGCATTGCCGTGATTCTGCCGGGCTGGCGCTGAACTACAGCGAATTGCCCGACGCGATGAGCGGGCGGCTGGCGCGGTTTTTCGGGCTCAGCGCCAAGCAGTGTGAACAGGCGCTGACAGCGACGGCGCAGCACGCGAAGCAGCCGTCACAACCCTTTGTCGTCGATGGCGAACACAAACGCCGGGAGGCATCGGCGCTGTTGCGGGCACGGATCGAAGATTGCGCCCGTGCGCCCTATGCCGCGCTGGAACGCTTGCGCGCGCTTACGATTTCGCCGACAGATCCGCCATCCCCTTGAGCAGTTCGATCGGCAACGGAAAGACGATGGTCGAACTCTTGTCGCCGGCAATCGAACTCAAGGTCTGCATATAGCGCAGCTGCATGGCGCCGGGCTGGCGGCCGAGCATTTCGGCGGCCTGCATGAGTTTTTCCGAGGCCTGCAATTCGCCTTCGGCGTGGATCACCTTGGCTCGCCGTTCCCGCTCGGCTTCGGCTTGTTTCGCGATGGCGCGCACCATTGATTCGTTGAGATCGACGTGCTTGATTTCGACGTTGGCGACCTTGATCCCCCAGGCGTCGGTCTGGGCGTCGAGCACTTGCTGGATGTCGATGTTCAGGCGTTCGCGTTCGGCCAGCAGTTCGTCCAGCTCATGTTTGCCGAGCACCGCACGCAGGGTGGTCTGGGCCAGTTGGCTGGTGGCCATGAGGAAATCCTCGACCTGGATGATCGCTTTCTGTGGGTCGAGCACGCGGAAGTACAGCACCGCGTTGACCTTGACCGAAACGTTGTCGCGGGTGATCACGTCTTGTGGCGGCACGTCGAGGACGATGGTGCGCAGGTCGACCCGGACCATTTGCTGCACCACCGGGATCAGCAGGATCAGCCCCGGCCCTTTGACCTGCCAGAAGCGTCCGAGCTGGAACACCACCCCGCGTTCGTATTCGCGCAGGATGCGGAACGTCGAGCCGGCCAGGGCGATCAGCAACAGCAGCAGCGCGACAAAACCGATTTGCAGACCCATGATCACTCTCCGAGCGGTGCCGCGTCAGTCGCGGCCACTTGCAGCAACAGACCCTTGCGCCCGACCACGCGCACCGGTTGCCCGGTGTGCAGCGGCGTGGCGCTCAGCACCTGCCAGCGTTCTCCTTGTAATTGCACCCAGCCGTTGCGGCTGTCTTCCAGTTGCACCACCGTCACCGCCGTGACACTGCCGAGCAGGCCGGCATCGCCGCTGACCGGTTGGCGCGGTCGGGTTTTCAGGGCGCGGATCAGCAATGCGATCAGCAACAGGGCGCTCACCAACCCGAGGCCGATCATCATCGGCACCGGCAGTTCGGCGTTGCTCAGGATCAACGCGCCAATCACGAACATGACGATGCCGCCGAGGCCGATCAGCCCGTAGTTGGGCAGCGCGGCTTCGGCGATCAGAAACGTGATGCCCAAGGTAATCAGCCACAGGCCGACCGGACTGACGGCGGTAAACGGACCGTCCGCCGCAATCACCGATCCACTCAGCAGCAACAGGGCAAGCGCACAGCAACGGATGTTCACGTGACCCTCCGCGAGAGTCAGGACTTGTTCTTACAGTCTAGTTGAGGCTGCGGCTGGATGATTTTTGATCAATTTGCCTGTCTCGCCAGTGGGCGGATTTCCCGGTGTTTGCAGCTCGCCGGACTAGACTTTCAAGTACAGCCACAGCGTTTCATTACCGTCCGCCGCGCAGCGTCGGCGGGCACCGAGGTGCATCATGCGTATGGCCAAGAAAGTGCAGAGCAGCCTCAACCGGGCGCAATGCGAATATGACATCGTCACCCACCCGCACTCGTCCAGCAGCCTGGAAACGGCGCGGGTCTCCGGGATTGCCGCAGAACGGGTGGCCAAATCGGTGATCCTGGACGACCGTCACGGGCACTACCTGATGGCGGTGCTGCCCGCCAGCCGCCACCTGGACTTGAGCAAGGTGCGCAGCAGCGGCGAATGGCAGATCACCCGCGAAAGCAATCTGGCGCACATTTTCGACGACTGCGAACGCGGTGCCGTACCGCCACTGGGCGATTCCTACGGCCTGGACATGGTCATCGACCCGCTGCTGACCCGGCAGAAAGACATCTACCTGGAAGCCGGCAACCACAACAACCTGCTGCACATGAGCATGCCCGAATTCCTGAAAATGGTGCCGCATGCGCAGGTGCGGGAGTTGAGTCAGTAGGTTTGCGGCGTTTTTGACGACGCTAATCGCGAGCAGGCCCGCTCCCACAGGTTCTGCGCTAGACCTGTGGGAGCGGGCCTGCTCGCGAAAAATCTTTCACACCCTATAAATCTCGCAGGAGTTCCGACATGGAAAACCCGACGCACAGCCTCCCATCCCTGTTCAAGCAACTCGGCCTGGACAGCGACCCGGTCAGCATCGACCAGTTCATCGCCACCCATTCCCCGCTCAAACCCGAACTGCACCTGTGCGACGCGTTTTTCTGGAGCAAGAGCCAGGCGGATTTCCTGCGTGATGAGATTCTCGATGATGCGGATTGGGCGGAGGTGGTGGATCAGTTGGATGTGATGTTGAGGAAGGGGCGGGGCGCTTAGTCAGCGTAAAATTTCGTCACAGGATATCCTCAATTGCCCTCTCTATATGGGGTAGCTTCCGATTTCAAAGAAGACTGGAAGCTGAAAAATGCAACAAAGACTCCCCCCGGTAAAAATGATCAGTGTCGAGGCTTTTAAAGAAAATTTTGATGCGGTAATCGAGGACGTCAAATATGAGCCAGTCGTTTTACAAAAGCACAGTCAAGTTTTAGCTGTCCTGCTTTCCGCATCATTGTATGAGGCGGTTATTGAACGGCTGGACGATCAGTATTTGGCGTTGATCATTCACTCGCGACGCAATGAAGTTGGAAAACCCATCGAGCTGGATCAACTGTAAAAAACCTTCGAGGAGATTTGTTTCAAAACTTGACTGAATTTCCCCACCAATGCGATATTGATAGTTAGCAAACTAACAGTGTGTGCATTCCCTCGTGCCGAATAACCTCGACGCTCTCCAGATGAACATCAGCAGTGCCATGGTGGTGGCCGCCAGGCATTGGCGGAAGATCTGCCAGACCACGCTGGTCAATTATGGAATCTCCGAAGCCTGCGCCGTCCCGTTGTTGATGATCGGGCGGTTGGGCGAGGGTGTGCGCCAGGTGCAGGTGGCGCAGGCGGCAGGGATGGAGTCGCCGTCGCTGGTACGCCTGCTCGATCAGTTGTGTCACGCCGGGTTTGTCTGCCGCACCGAAGATGCCCAGGACCGTCGCGCCAAATGCCTGAGCCTGACCGACACCGGCCGTGAGCTGGTGCAAGCGGTGGAGGCGCAACTGGTGCGTCTGCGTCATGAAGTGCTCGAAGGCATCGACCAGCGCGATCTGGAGGCTACGCTTCGGGTACTGAGAGCTTTTGAGGCGGCCACTCCGCCAACGGTGATCAATCCGTGAACGGGTTCTTTTCCGGCATGCCCCCCGCGCGGGACTGGTTCTACGGGATCCGCACGTTCGCGGCTTCGATGACCGCGCTGTACATCGCTTTGCTCATGCAGATGCCGCGTCCTTATTGGGCGATGGCCACGGTGTACATCGTTTCCAGTCCGTTCCTCGGGCCGACCAGTTCCAAGGCGCTGTATCGGGCGATCGGCACGTTTCTCGGTGCGGCGGCGGCGGTGCTGTTCGTGCCGATGTTCGTCCAGAGCCCGTACGTGCTGGTGGTGGTCATCGCCCTGTGGACGGGGATTTTGCTGTTCTTGTCCCTGCACCTGCGCACCGCCAACAACTACGCGCTGATGCTGGCCGGCTACACCTTGCCGTTGATCGCCCTGCCGGTGGTGGATAACCCGTTGGCGGTGTGGGACGTGGCCGAGTCGCGGACTGAAGAGATCTTTCTCGGCATCGCCGTGGCGGCGGTGGTCGGCGCGATGTTCTGGCCACGACGCCTGGCGCCGGTGTTCAACGACGCCGTGGGCAAATGGTTCGCCGACGCCACGACCTACAGCCTTAAATTCCTCAGCCGCGACGTGCAGCCCGAAGAGGTCGCAGCCCTGCGCATGGCGATGGTCGGCAGTTTCAACAGCCTGGAGTTGATGATCGGCCAGTTGCCGCACGAGGGTGCGCGGCCGCAGACGGTGCGCAACACCAAGGAACTGCGCGGGCGGATGATCCATCTGCTGCCGGTGATCGATGCCCTTGAAGATTCGCTGTACGCCCTCGAACGGCGCACGCCCGAGCTGGTGGAAAAATTCGCCCCGCTGCTCACCGCGACCCGCGAATGGCTCGGCCACAAAGACGCCGATCTGGAACGCTGGCAAGCGCTGCGGGATCAGCTCGAAGCGCTGCAACCGAGCGCCGAAGCCCTGGAAGATCGCAAACAGTTGCTGTTTTCCAACGCGCTGTATCGCCTCGGCGAATTCATCGATCTGTGGCAGGACTGCCGCAGCCTGCAGGACGCAATCCTGTGCGAGCGCCAGGACAGCTGGCGCGCGGTCTATCGCCACTGGCGCCTCGGTCGCCTGACGCCATTCATCGACCGCGGGCTGATGCTGTATTCGGTGGCCTCGACCATTCTGGCGATCATCGTCGCTTCGGTACTGTGGATCCTGCTGGGCTGGACCGACGGCGGCAGCGCGGTGATTCTGGCGGCGGTGTCTTGCAGCTTCTTCGCCTCGATGGACGACCCGGCGCCGCAGATCTACCGGTTCTTTTTCTGGACCGGGATGTCGGTGCTGTTTGCCAGCCTGTACCTGTTTCTGGTGCTGCCGAACCTGCATGACTTTCCGATGCTGGTGCTGGCGTTCGCGGTGCCGTTCATCTGTGTCGGCACCCTGACGGTGCAGCCACGTTTTTACCTCGGCATGCTGCTGACGCTGGTCAACACTTCGTCGTTCATCAGCATTTCCGGTGCTTACGACGCGGACTTCTTTGCCTTCGTCAATTCCAACCTGGCGGGCCCGATCGGGTTGTTGTTCGCGTTTATCTGGACCCTGATCGCCCGGCCGTTCGGCGCCGAACTGGCGGCCAAGCGCCTGACCCGTTTCAGCTGGAAAGACATCGTCAGCATGACCGAACCGGCCAACCTCGCCGAACACCGACAGCTTGGCGTGCAACTGCTCGACCGCCTGATGCAGCACCTGCCGCGTCTGGCGCTGACTGGCCAGGACACCGGCATCGCCATGCGCGAAGTGCGCGTGGGGCTGAACCTGCTCGACCTGCTCGCCTACACACCGCGAGTGACGGGCGCGCCCAACGCGTTGCTCAAGCAAGTGGTGGCAGAGGTGGGCGAGTATTTCCGGGCCTGCCTCAAGGCCGGCGAACGCCTGCCGGCGCCCAGTGCCTTGCTGATGACCATGGATCGCACCCGCCGCGCGCTCAACGGCCACGGCGATGAAGAAACCCGGCTCAACCTGTTGCACGCCTTGAGCGGTTTGCGCCTGGCGCTGTTGCCCGGCGTGGAATTCGTTTCCAACGCAGAGCCCGAAGAACCGCTGCCCGAAGGAGCGCCCCTATGATCGGTGATCTGGACATCAGCGGCATTTTCCTGCCGACCCTGCTGGTGTTGATGGGCATCACTTATGTGCTGTTTGTGTTGGTACACGGCGTGCTCACACGCCTGCATTTCTACCGTCTGGTCTGGCACCGGGCATTGTTCAACGTGGCTCTCTACGCCGTGATGCTGTACGGCGTGGATTCACTCAGTCGATACCTGATGACATGAAAAAACCGTTTCTGACCCTCGGTCGCGTCGTCCTGACGCTGCTGATCGTGACTTTCGCCGTCGTCGTGGTCTGGCGCATGGTGATGTATTACATGTTTGCGCCCTGGACCCGCGACGGCCACATTCGCGCCGACATCGTGCAGATCGCCCCGGACGTGTCCGGGCTGATCCAGCAGGTCGAAGTGAAGGACAACCAGTTGGTGAAGCGCGGCCAGGTGCTGTTCAGCATCGACCAGGACCGTTTCAAACTGGCGCTGCGCCAGGCTAAGGCCGCGGTAGCCGATCGCGAAGAAACCCTGGCTCAGGCTCAGCGTGAAGCCAAGCGTAACCGTGGTCTGGGCAATCTGGTGCCAGCCGAACAGCTGGAAGAAAGCCTGTCGAAAGTGGCCCGAGCGCAATCGGCCCTGGCCGAAGCGCTGGTGGCGGTGGACAGCGCTCAGCTCAACCTCGACCGCTCGGTGATCCGCAGTCCGGTGGACGGCTACGTCAACGACCGTGCGCCGCGTTCGCAGGAGTTCGTCACCGCCGGGCGCCCGGTGTTGTCGGTGGTCGACAGCAATTCGTTCCACATCGACGGTTATTTCGAAGAGACCAAGCTCGACGGCATCCACATCGGGCAGTCGGTGGATATCCGCGTGATCGGCGACCGCGCTCGCCTGCGCGGGCACGTCGAAAGCATCGTCGCCGGTATCGAAGACCGTGACCGTTCGAGCGGCGGCAACCTGCTGCCCAACGTCAACCCGGCGTTCAGCTGGGTGCGTCTGGCGCAACGGATTCCGGTGCGCATTGCCTTCGACGACGTGCCGGATGACTTCCGCATGATCGCCGGGCGTACCGCCACCGTGTCGATCATCGACGATCAACCGCAGGAGCCCACGCAATGAACAGGGCCCTGATGGTCGCCGGACTGGGCATGATGCTGTCGGCCTGCTCGATGGTCGGGCCGGACTATCACGTGCCCGAAGACGCGGCGATCCAGCGCAAGGATTTCCAGGGCGACCTGGCGGTGGCCGGCAAACCGGTGGTGTCGGCCCCGGTGCCGGCGGACTGGTGGCGGCTGTATCAGGATCCGCGTCTGGATCAACTGGTGCAGCAGGCCATGGCGTCCAACACCGATCTGCGGGTGGCAGCGGCGAACCTGTCGCGGGCCCGTGCGCAGGTCGATGAAGCCGAGGCGGCCGGTGGCTGGAGCGGCGGCGTGAAGATGGGCGCGCAACGCTTGCAGGAATCCGGCGAGGCATTCCTGCTGCCGGAGAAAGTGCCGGTGGCCAACATCGGCGATATCGGCATCAGCGCGTCCTACCAGTTCGACCTGTGGGGCACGCTGCAACGCGGGATTGAAGCGGCGAAGGCCAACGCCGACGCGACCCAGGCCGCTGCCGATACCGCGCGCATCACTCTGGTCGCCGACGTGGTGCGGGCCTACACCCAGGTCTGCGCGGCGAACGAGGAGCGGGAAATCGCCCAGCATTCCCTCGACCTGCAATCCCAGAGCACCACCCTGATCCAGCGTCTGCGCGATGCCGGGCGCGGCGACGAAACCCAGGTCACCCGTTCGCAGACCCAGTTCAAATCCTTGCGCGCCGACATGCCGCGTTATGAGGCGGCGCGGCAGGCCGGGTTGTTCCGGCTGTCGATGCTGCTGGCCAAGCCTGTCGATCAATTGCCGGCCGGCACCGCGACCTGCGCCGAACTGCCGAAAATCGCCCAGTTGGTGCCGGTGGGCGATGGCGCTGCGCTGCTCAAGCGTCGGCCGGACATCCGTCAGGCCGAGCGGCGTCTGGCGGCTGCGACGGCTGGTATCGGTATCGCCACCGGCGAGCTGTACCCGGACATCAGCTTCGGCGCGACGATCGGCACTGTCGGCATGCTGGACAACCTTGGCAAACCGTCCACCAACCGCTGGGGCTTCGGCCCGTCGCTGAGCTGGAGCGTGCCGACCAACGGCGCCCGGGCCCGGATCCGCGAAGCCGAAGCCACCACCCAGGGCGCGCTGGCGCATTTCGACGGCGTGGTGCTCAATGCCATCCGCGAAACCCAGACCGGCCTGTCCCAATACTCCGCGCTGTTGCAACGCCGCGATGCGCTGGCCGATGCCGAGCAGTCGGCGAAACTGGCGGCGGACCAGACGCACCGCTTCTTCCAGGCCGGCCGCGAGTCGTTCCTCGCTGACCTGCAGGCCACCCGCACCTACACCGACGTCACTGCGCAACTGGCCGCCGCCAACACCCAGGTTGCCATGAGCCAGATCGATTTATTCCTTGCCTTGGGCGGCGGTTGGGAAAGCGGACGAACGCAAGCCTCGAGCGCCAGCAAACCCTGAGGCCGTTGCTATGCTTTGAAGTATTGAAAGGGCGCCCCGAACCAGGCGCCTTTTCAGTGCACATCGCTAGCGCAGGTCTAGGGGAAACCAATAATGAAAAACCCTTACGCTCTTGGCTTCTGGTGCGCCCTGGTAGCCCTGGTGCTGCTGTCGGCCACCTATTTCTACGGCATCATGCTGGCCCACCAGATCGACAAGGCCATGGTCTTTCTCGACAGCACCGTGGCGCTGATCGCGGTCATGGCGATCGTGGTCGTGGCGTCGGCGCTGGTGCAGACCCAGCGACTCAAGAAACGCCAGCTCGAGCAAAGCAAGACATTGCTGCTGATCTGGGACACCAAGGTCGCGCTGCGCAAAGTCGAAACCGTGTTCGACCGCTACTTCTGGGGCGGCTACTGGCAACCGGGGCGGACCTTCGCCGAAGTCATGGGCGAGCTCACCGGCACGCCGCTGGAAAAAAGCCTCGAAGCTCTGAAAAAACAATGTCTGGCCCTCGACCGACAAGTCGCCGGCGACGGCTGGCACTGGCTCAACAACGCCCGCGAACTGTCGGACGTCGCAACCGCCATGGCCCGCGAGCGTTATCAACTGGACTTCTGCGACCCGCGCAGCGACGGGCCGGGCGGGACGGTGATCGACCGGGATTTCGAAGTGCTGGTGTACACCTGGACCGCACGGCTGAAAAGCTTCGACCATCAGCTCGACGAGATCGAGGTGCAATATTCCTGATCATTAAAAGATCGCCGAACCCGGCGATCTTTTTGTTTGTCCATGTCTCGTGGACATTCTTTAACCTTTAAACATTGGGCCGCGTCGCACTGCCAGTGCTAATCTCCACCGCTAAATTCAGCGGAGTCGCGCCACGGCCCGGTCACGGGTTCAGGGAAGACGACCACACTTTCAGCCACGGAAATCGATCAGGTCATTCATGAATAAATCAGCAGGCGTGCTTCTCGGAATTGTTGTGGCCATTGGCGCCATCAGCGTAGGCGGGGCCTGGTACACGGGCACCAAAATCGAAGGCGTGCTGAACAATGCCGTCGCCAACGCCAACAGCGAGTTGCAGACCGCCATGGCCGGCTCCAACGGCAGTGCATCGCTGGAGCTGGTATCGCTTGAGCGCAACACCTTCAGCAGCACCGCGCACTATCGCCTCAAGGGCGAGGGTGAAATGTTCGGCGAGACGCCGGTCGAGTTGCTGTTCGTCGATCACATCGAACACGGCCCGCTGCCGTTCTCGCGACTGGTGTCGCTGAAATGGCTGCCGGTCATGGCCACCAGTCACTACGAACTGGAAAAGACCCCGATCACCGAAAAATGGTTTGCCGCCACCAAGGGCGCGGCGCCGCTCAAAGGTGTGGTCAACATCGGCTACGACCAGTCCACCACCGGCAACCTCGAACTGCTGCCACTGGAAACTGCGCTGGATGAAAAATCGAACCTGAAGTTTTCCGGTTTGAACATGGATATTTCCGCCAGCGCTCAGGCCCAGAAGGTCAAGGCCGACGGCTACATGGACAGCCTGCACCTGACCACGGTCGCCGAAGACCAGACGCCGGTGCAGATCGAACTCAATGGCCTGACCCTGGCCAGCAACCTCGCCAAGAGCACCTACGGCTACTACACCGGCGAAAACACCCTGGAGTTGACCGCCAGCAAAACCACCTTCGGCGCCAAGCAATCGGTGCTGGGCGTGAAGAACTTCGAAATGAAGAACCGTACCGAAGAGAACGGCAGCAACGCCTCCGGCCGTGCCGACTACAAGGTCGCTGAAGTGACGCTCAACGACAAGAAGATCGGATCGGCCAATCTGGCCATGAGCCTGAAAAACCTCGACATTCCGTCGGCCATGTCGCTGATGCAGATCTACCAGACCAAACTGCAGCCTTACGAGAAAGCCGCCGCCGAAGCTGCCGCCGCCGGCCTGCCGGCACCGGAGCTGAACCTGACCGAGGCCGAGTCGACCCAGGTCAAGGCCGACCTGCAGAAACTGCTGGCAGCCGGGCCGCAGTTGGCACTGGAAGACCTGTCGCTGAAAACCGCCAACGGCGAAAGCCGGGCGAATCTGGTGCTTGATCTGACCAAGCCTGCGTCGATGGACCTGCCACCGGATCAACTGGGCAAACAGTTGATCGCGCTGCTGGACATCAATGTGTTGGTGTCCAAGCCGATGCTGGTCGATCTGCTCAGCGTCCAGGCGCAAATCGATGGCCAGACCGATGCCAAGACCATCGTCGACCAGGCCAGCGCTGGCGCCGACATGTTCGCCGGCATGGCCGTTGGTTCGCAGTTGGCGACACTGGATGGCACCAACGTTGTCACCAAGCTGCATTACGCCGCCAATCAGGTTGAATTCAACGGCCAGAAGATGACCGTCGAGCAGTTCGTGGGCTTCCTGATGAGCAAGTTCGGCAGTATCGAACAGCCTCAGTAAACGCCTCGCGCGTCACCGAAACGCCCGGCCTCTGCACCCGCAGACGCCGGGCGTTTTGCTGTCTGGCATCCGGGTTAACGGTTAGCCGGGGCCAGTCATCGTCACGAATCTGAACAATTATTGTGTTCTGAATATTGATCTACGCTTGCGTGCAAGACTGCTTGGATAAGCTTGGCTGAGCGTTTTTTGCTTGGCCTCCGTTACGAAATGGGCAAGGGGGGGCGTTGCTACCCGGCTGGCCATGTAAGGATGCTGACGAATGCCGCGTATTGATGTTCCTGTATTACATCGTGGTTTACGCCCTTTGTTTCGAGTCGCGCTGTGCAGCCAGTTGCTCTGGCCGGCGTTCGCGTTCGCCGACACGGCCTACGATCAAATGGTGCTAGACGCCCGGGCCGGGCATTACACGCCCGCGCTGACCGTTTTGCGTCAGGTACCGCCGGCCCAGGC
The DNA here is from genome assembly GCF_059423925.1 of Pseudomonas sp. GW458-11-26-14-LB4. Classification (NCBI taxonomy): domain Bacteria; kingdom Pseudomonadati; phylum Pseudomonadota; class Gammaproteobacteria; order Pseudomonadales; family Pseudomonadaceae; genus Pseudomonas; species Pseudomonas sp. GW458-11-26-14-LB4. The sequence continues at coordinate 234,810 of NZ_JBWKYU010000009.1, read as the reverse complement.
CACCACCGGCCAGGTCAGCGATCACCTGCAAATTGCCGGTTGGGCCGGGCTCGACGCCGAAGTGGTGCAGGTCTACGAGACTCAGGGTCGTGGCCGGGCACTGCCGGTTCAGGCGCTGACCGCCACCGCCCGGGCCTACCGTAACCTCAAACGCTGGGATCAGGCGAGCCAGGTCTACAACAAGGCCCTGACGCTGGAGCCGGACAACGCCGACCTGCAACTCGGTCTGGCGCTGACCCAGGCCGACTCCGGCAAGCCCGACGAAGGGGTGATCCGCGCCCGTTCGCTGGTCGCCGCCAAACCCGATGATCCTTCCCGCCGACTGGCGCTGGGCTACGCCCTGAATCGCGCCGGCAAGCCGTACGACGCGCTGTTCGAATACGACCAGGCTTTCGTTCGCGCCGGCAACAAACCCGAGGTCGCTCGCGAATACGTGGTCGCCCTGCAAAAGGCGCGTCTGCCGGAGCCGGCACTGCGGCTGGCCAAACAGCGTCCAGGGCTGATCGATCCCGTCACCTTGCGCCGTCTTGAAGGCGATCTGGCTGCGGAACGCGTGCGACTCGCCGAATTGGCCACCCGCAGCGAAAAAGAACGCTACGTGATCGCCGACCGCGCCCTGGCCGACTACGACCAATTGCTCGCCACCTGGACCCCGGACTCTACGGCCCACGACGACGTGACCCGCTGGCGCATCGACCGCATGGGCGCGCTCAAGGCCCGGGCGCGCACCGCCGAAGTCATCAGCGAATACCAGAAGCTGCAAGCCGAAGGCGTGAAGATCCCGACCTACGCCCTGCGCTGGGTGGCGGCGTCCTATCTGGATCAGCGCCAGCCGGAAATCGCCACCGATCTTTACCGTCAGGTGCTGGCAGCGCCGGACGCCGATGTCGGCGACCGACTCGAAGACACCACGGCTCTGTATTACGCGCTGCTGGAAAGCGACCGCGCCGAAGAGGCGCGCAAAGTCGCTGAAGATCAGGCCAGGGCGCAGAAGCCGCGCGTCGAACTCAAGGGCCTGCCGATCGGCAACCCCAACGACGAATGGATGGACGCCCAGCAACTGGCGGCGCAGGCCGGAACTTACGGTTCCGACCTGCCCCACGGCGAAGAACGTTTGCAGACCCTGGTGGATCAGGCGCCGGGCAACATCGGCCTGCGCCTGGCCCAGGCCGATCTGTACCTGGCCCGTAACTGGCCGCGCCGCGCGGAAAACCAGCTCAAGGAAACCGAGAGCATCGCGCCGCGCGACATGGGCCTCGAAGTCGCGCAGGCCCGCACCGCCATGGACTTGCAGGAATGGCGGCAGATGGATGCGCTGACCGATGACGTGGTGGCGCGCTTTCCTGACAACCGTCAGGTCCAGCGTCTGGCCCGTGAACGCGAAGTGCACGACATGTCCGAGCTGCGCGTCGAAGCCTATGGCGGCAAGGCCAACGGAGGCAGCGGTGGCGATGCAGGCGCGGTCACCGGCAGCCGGGATTTCGGCATCCAGACTACCCTTTACAGCCCGCCGATCGATGAAGACTGGCGGGTGTTCGCCGGGGCCGGATACGCCACCGGCGATTTTGCCGAAGGCACCGGCCACCACCGCTTCCAGCGTGTCGGTCTGGAGCGTCGCACCCGCGACATGACCCTTGAAGCCGAGGTGTCGAATCATTCCTATGGTTTCGGTGACAAGCAGGGCGCGCGTCTGGCGATTGCCCGCGACATCGACGATCACTGGCAATACGGCGGCAGCCTCGAATACCTGTCGGCCGAGACCCCGCTGCGGGCTCTCAACAGCGACATCAAGGCCAACGGCGGCAGCGGTTTCATCCGCTGGCGCGCCAACGAGAGCCGCGAGTGGCGGCTGGCGGTCAGCCCGTCGCACTTCAGCGACGGCAACAACCGTGTCGAAGCCTTGCTGACCGGAAAAGAGGGCGTCTACAGCGCGCCGAACCTGCAAGTCGACGCGGGCCTGGAAGTGGGCACCAGCCACAACTCCAAGTCCGATGACGTGCCGTACTTCAACCCGAAGTCGGACTTCAGCGTCATGCCGCTGCTGAACGTCAATCACGTGCTGTACCACCGCTACGAAACGGTATGGAGCCAGCAATTCCAGGCCGGCGCGGGGACTTACAGCCAGCGTGATCACGGCACCGGCGGCATGGCATTGCTCGGTTACGGCCAGCGCTACGCCTGGAACGACGTGTTCGAGGTGGGCGGTTTGTTCAGCGTGATCAACCGGCCCTACGACGGTGACCGGGAAACCGATCTGCGTCTGCTCGTCGACCTCACTTTCCGCTTCTAGAAGAGTTTGAAGATGCCTTTGATTTCGCGTTTCATCCTTCTGCTGGGAGTGCTGCTGGTCAGCGCCTGCGCCCAGCAAGCCCCGGCCTTCGTGCCGCCGTCCGAGCGACCGCTGGCAGCCAATGAAAAGCCCTGGCCGAAAAACCACGTGCTGGGCATTGCCTACCACGACGTCGAAGACCGTGATCCCGATCAGGCAGTGGTGGCGGTGCGCACCGAGCGCCTGCTCGAACAGCTCGCCTGGTTGCGGGAGAACAACTACAAACCGGTGACGGTCGACCAGATCATGGCCGCGCGCAAAGGCGGGCCGGAACTGCCGCCCAAGGCGATCCTGCTCAGCTTCGACGACGGTTACTCAAGCTTCTACACCCGCGTACTGCCGGTGTTGCGCGCCTACAACTGGCATGCGCTGCTGGCGCCGGTCGGCACCTGGATAGATACGCCGCTGAACCAACCGGTGGACTTCGCTGGCACGCCGCGTCCGCGCTCGGACTTCCTGACCTGGGCTCAGGTGCGGGAAATCTCGCAATCGGGCCTGGTGGAAATCGCCGCTCACACCGACGCCAGCCACAAAGGCATCCTCGCCAACCCGCAAGGCAACCTGCAGCCGGCGGCCGCGACCCGACGCTACGATCCAGTGAGCAAACGCTACGAATCCGAAGCCGATTTCCAGGCGCGGATCCGCGCCGACGTGCAGGCGATCTCGGAGAAGATCCGCAAGAACACCGGGAAGAAACCGCGCGTCTGGGTCTGGCCTTACGGGACGGCGGACGGCACGTCGCTGACCGTGGTGAGTGAGGAAGGCTACGAAATGGCCCTGACCCTCGATGACGGTCTCGATGCCCTCGACAACCTGATGAGCGGGCCGCGTTTCCTGGTGGCTTCCGACCCTGATGGCGAGCACTTCGCCAACAGCGTGGTCGGCGTGCAATCGGATTTCACCATGCGCGTCGTGCATGTGGATCTGGACAACGTCTACGACCCGGATCCGGCGCAGCAGGAAATCAACCTCGGCAAACTGATCCAGCGCATGGCCGACATGGGCGCCAACACCGTGTTCCTGCAAGCCTTCGCCGATCCGAAGGGCGATGGCCTGGTGCATTCGCTGTACTTCCCGAACCGTCATCTGCCGATGCGCGCCGACCTGTTCGACCGCGTCGCCTGGCAATTGCGCACCCGGGCTCATGTGAAGGTTTTCGCCTGGATGCCGGTGCTGAGTTTCGAACTGGATTCGAAGCTGCCACGGGTAACGCGCTGGGATCCGAAGACGGGTACGAGCGCTGTCGATCCGGATCAATACAAGCGCCTGTCGCCGTTCGATCCCGAGGTACGGCGGATCATTGGCGAGATCTACGAAGACGTGGCGCGCCTGACTTCGGTCGACGGCATTCTCTACCACGACGACGCAGTGCTCTCGGACTTCGAAGACGCCGGCCCTCAGGCGCTGAAGGCCTATGCCGCCAACGGCCTGCCGGGCTCGATCGCCGCTCTGCGTGACGATCCGGCGGCGATGCAGCGCTGGACGCGCTTCAAGAGCCGCTACCTGATCGACTTCACCAACGAACTGACCGCCAAGGTGCGCGCGATTCGTGGCCCGCAAGTGCTCACCGCACGCAACATCTTCGCCGAGCCGGTGCTCAATCCGCACAGCGAAGCGTGGTTCGCGCAGAACCTCGACGACTTCCTCGGGACTTACGACTGGACGGCGCCGATGGCCATGCCGCTCATGGAAAAACAGACCCAGGCGCAATCCGGCCCGTGGCTCGAAGCGCTGGTGGCGAAGATCAAACAGCGCCCCGGTGCGCTGGATCGCACGGTGTTCGAACTGCAGGCCCGGGACTGGACGAAAAAAGACCAGGCCGACATCGACGGCGCACAACTGGCCGACTGGATGAGCCGCCTCAAGCGTCAGGGCGCCACCAGTTTCGGCTACTACCCGGACAACTTTCTCGAGAACCTGCCGGACCTGAAAACCGTGCGGCCTGCACTCTCCAACAAATGGAACCCATGACATGCTGGATAGACTGCTGGCCCTGCTTGTTCTGGCGATCGTCCTCGGCGTCCCGCTGGGGCTGATCTTCCTGGTCACCGGGCAATTCCTGATGGACTTCGTGTTCTTCTACCCGCTGTTCATGTCCGGGTTGTGGATTTCCGGTGGCCTGTATTTCTGGCTGCACTGGGAGCGGCACTGGCCGTGGAAGGACGACACCCTGCCGCCACCGCTGGAAGGCGAACCGCTGATTTCGATCCTGATCCCTTGCTACAACGAGGGCGACAACGCCGCCGACACCATCCACGCGGCGCTGGCGCAGCACTACCCGAACATCGAAGTCATCGCGATCAACGACGGCTCCAAGGACAACACCGCCGAAGTGCTGGATGCGCTGGCCAAGGAAGACCCGCGGCTGCGCGTGCTGCACCTGGCGGAAAACCAGGGCAAGGCCGTGGCCCTGCGCATGGGCGCCATCGCGGCGCGCAGCGAATATCTGGTGTGCATCGACGGTGACGCGCTGCTGGCGCCGAACACTGCGGCTTATCTGGTGGCGCCGATGCTGGACAACGCACGACTGGGTGCGGTGACCGGCAACCCACGAATCCGCACGCGTTCGACCCTGGTCGGGCGGGTTCAGGTTGGTGAGTTCTCGTCGATCATCGGGCTGATCAAGCGCACTCAGCGGGTGTTCGGGCGAATCTTCACCGTGTCGGGTGTGATCGTCGCGTTCCGCCGCACCGCGCTGAACCGGGTCGGCTACTGGAGCCCGGACATGATCACCGAAGACATCGACATCAGCTGGAAGCTGCAACTGGATCACTGGAGCATCTTCTACGAGCCCCGTGCCCTGTGCTGGATCCTGATGCCGGAAACCCTGCGCGGTCTGTGGAAGCAGCGCCTGCGCTGGGCCCAGGGCGGTGCCGAAGTGCTGTTCAAGAACATCCGCGGGATCTGGCAGTACCGTCACCGTTACCTGTGGCCGCTGCTGTTCGAATACTGCCTGTCGACCGGCTGGGCGTTCACCTTCCTGTTGTCGGTGATCTTCTGGGGCGTCGGCAAGTTCGTGGTCATGCCTGAAGCCATTGCCGTCGATCACCTGATGCCCCCGGCGTTTACCGGTCTGCTGCTTGCGTTTGTCTGCCTGGTGCAGTTCGCGGTCAGCATCATCATTGACCGTCGTTACGAACCGGGCCTGGGCAAGACCATGTTCTGGGTGGTCTGGTATCCGATTGCGTTTTGGTTCGTCAGCCTGCTGACCACGCTGGTCAGTTTCCCCAAAGTATTGTTCGGCCAACACCAGAAGCGTGCGCGCTGGGTCAGTCCCGACCGGGGTATCAAGCCGCTCGGGGACGATGAAGAGGAGGTTATCAAATGAAAATCATCCGGACCCGCCAACGGCCGTTTCTGGTGGTGGTCGATGCGTTCTTCACGGTGCTGGCCTGGATCGGTCTGCTGTATCTGCTGGCGCGGGGTTTATGGCCGCTGATCGAGACCCACGAAGGCGGGCCGCGCATCGACAATTCGGCGTTCGAAGCCCTTGGCACCTTGCAGATTTACCTGTGGGTGGCGCTGGTCAACGCGGTGATCCTGATCGGCTGGGCGCGCTATCAGCAACGCAAGAGCCGAAGCTTCGCTCAACGCCGCCTGCCGTCCCCGGTGGTCGACGATGAGGGGCTGAGCCGCAGCTTCAAACTGTGCGACGAGCGCTTTCAGAAGCTGCGCGGGCCGGGCGTGATGACCATCCACAACGATCAGGACGGCGATGTCAGTCATGTGGTGCCGCATCTGTGGCCGGTTCAGCCGCAGGAGCTTCCGCCACCGCTGGCCCCGCTGGAGCATCCTCGGGTGATCTTTCTGCACGCCGAGGACGACGACAACCGCGAGCCGCTGAACCGGATCACCTGACGGCGCGAATCAGCCGCCAGGCTTCATCCATCGGCAGCGGTTGTTTCATGCGTTCGGCCAGCAACGCCATCGCCCGTTCCTGCTCACAGGCCACCGCCGCCACCACCACCCCCTTGCTCCCGAACAGCCCGATAAACGGCGGCTGTTCGGGTTCACCGATAAATTCGACCGCATCCCACGCCTCGGCGTGACCGAGATAGTCGTAGTTGCGGCCGAAATGCCAGGTCCAGAAATACGGCACGTCGAGGTAATGCTCATCGCCACCGAGCAGGTTCGCGGCGGCGATCCGCGCGTGCTGCTGGGCCAGGCGCCAGTGTTCGATGCGTTGTGGTTTGCCGTTCAGCGGGAAGGTGGCGATATCGCCAATCGCCCACAGACTGTCCGCGGCACGCAGGCCGGCATCGACTCGCAAGGATTGATCGTCCTCGCGCAGCAGATCGCCGAAGGCTTCGGTGGCCGGATGCACGCCGATTCCCGCCAACACCAGATCCGCCGACAGGCGCAGGCCGTTGTCGAGCAACACCGCCTCGACCTTGCCGTCGCCGGTGATCTCCCTGGCTTCGTGATCAGTGATGAATTTCACGCCGTTTTCTTCGTGCAGCGCACGGATCGCCTTGCCGACGGCTTCACCGAATTGCGCCGCGAAGGGAATCGCATGGCGCGCCAGCACCGTCACCTCGAGACCGTGCTGGCGCAGGGCCGAAGCGCATTCGAGCGCAATGAAACTGTCACCGATGATCACCGCGCGCTGACCGGGTTGGGCGGCGTCCATGATGGATTGCGCCTGGGCTTTGGAGCGCAGGACAAACACCTGGGGCAGGTCGGCACCGGGCAGTTTCAGCGCGTTGGGCGCTGCGCCGGTGGCCAGCACCGCCGCGCTGTAATGCAGTGTGCGGCCATCGCTCAGGTGAAGGGTTTTGGTATCGGCATCGAGCCCGGTGACCTCGCCTGAAACCCGGTTGATGTGCTGTTCGCGGTAAAAATCGTCATCGCGCAGGGGCGGGGTTTCCGGCGGCGGCATTTCCCCGGACAGCACGAATTTGCTCAGCACCGTGCGGTCGTAGCCGGCGTCCGGCTCGCGGTCGATCAGCACGATCCGCCCGCCGAAGCCTTTTTCCCGCAGGGCGGCGGCGCAGGCCGTTCCCCCGGCACCGGCGCCGACGATGACAAAGGTGCGCGGATCGTCCTGCGGCGGAGTGTGCGGATCCGGCAGCGGCTGGTCATCGACCCATACTTCGTCGCCGCGCAGTTCCAGCGGATAGCGCTTGAGACTGTCCAGCGCCGGAGGCTCGCACAACGCGCCATCTTCGGCGCGAAAAGCTGCCTTGTGCCACGGGCAGATCAGCCGGCCGTGGCACAACGCACTTTCCGCCAGCGGCGCGCCGGCATGCGGGCATTGCCCCTGAAAGGCGCGCAACTGGCCGGCGGCGCGCAGCAGGACGATCTTGCAGTCGCCGATCTGCACCTCCAGCCCACGGTCTTCAGGCACATCGGCGAAACGGGCGACACGGTGCAGGGTCATGGTCGTGCTCCTCACAGGCATTTCTCTTACGAGTTTGGGCCGCATTGCGAGGTTCAGCCATTTCCCACTGCCACGGCACGAACGGTACGGCTATAGTTTGCAGGCCGACGAAGGCCCAACTGCACAAGGTGCTCCCGGAATGACCCGATTGACCTCTCTCAACCCTTGGCTGGCGGCCGTTGCCGTCGCCCTTTGCGTGCAGTTTCCGGCGCAGGCCCAGGAGCGTTTCACCCTCAGCATTCCCGGTGTGTCGGATAACCGCCTGTTCACCTCGGCGGCGGCCAGCGATGCGGCCGGTTGCGGCGGCAAGAACCAGTCGCCGGCCCTGAGCTGGAATGCCGGCCCCAGCGGAACCCTGAGCTACGCCATCGTCATGCACGATCCGGACGGCCAGAAAGGTTCGGGTGTCGATCACTGGATTCACTACGGGATCAAGGCCACGACCCGGCAGATTCCGGCGGGTGTCGGCGCCAAATCGGCCCTTGAAGGCGTCGGTGGCACCAACAGCAAAGGCACCACCAGCTACATCGGCCCGTGCCCGCCGGTGGGCGACAGCGCGCACCACTACATCATCCAGATCTACGCCCTGGATCTGGCCCCGGACGCCTTGCCGGCCGGCCTGACCCGCGCCCAGCTGATGGAAAAGATCAAAGGCCACGTGCTGCGCAACAGCAGTGCGGTGCGGCGTTATCACCGCTGAAAAAATTTCGGCGAGGTTTAACCCGAACTGACAGGGCTGCCCGTCTCAGGGGATGAATGGATCAATTCTTCCCCGAGGTCAGCCCCCATGTCCCTTCCTTCCACGCTTCTGCGCCCCCTTGCTGCCAGTGTGTTGCTGGTGGTTGCCGGTTGCGGTGTTTCCTCCAGCCCGGAAACCACCGTCGCGCCGCCTCCGGCGCAGACCGAACTGAAATCCTCCGTGCAGCCCGAATTGGTCATGGCCGATAGCGCGATGGCCAAGCGCAGTGCACTGGCGGCGCCGATCGCCAGTTTTGCACCGATGCCGGCCAGTGAAAGTTATCCACAAGGCTATCGTGACGAACAACGCGAGCAGTACGCCAAGCTGGCCGACAACCCGATCCACAGCGTCGCCGAAACCCCGGTCTCGACCTTTAGCGCCGATGTCGACACTGGCGCCTACGCCAATGTGCGGCGGCTACTCAATCAGGGGCGACTGCCGCCGGAAGGCGCGGTGCGGCTGGAAGAAATGGTCAATTACTTTCCCTACGACTACGCGCTGCCGAGCGATGGCTCGCCCTTCGGCGTGACCACCGAACTGGCCGCTTCGCCGTGGAACCCACACACACGCTTGCTGCGCATCGGCATCAAGGCCTCCGACCGCGCGGTGGCGGAACTGGCCCCGGCCAATCTGGTATTTCTGGTGGACGTGTCCGGCTCGATGGACCGTCGAGAAGGCTTGCCGCGGGTCAAAAGCACCTTGAAGTTGCTGGTCGATCAATTGCGCGAGCAGGATCGGGTATCGCTGGTGGTGTATGCCGGCGAATCCAGAGTGGTACTGGAGCCGACTTCCGGACGGGAAAAGGCGAAAATTCGCACAGCCATCGAGCAATTGACCGCCGGTGGCTCGACCGCTGGCGCTTCAGGCATCGAGTTGGCTTATCAGATGGCGCAGCAGGCGTTCATCCCCAAAGGGATCAACCGCATCCTGTTGGCCACCGACGGTGACTTCAACGTCGGCATCAGCGACTTCGATAGCCTGAAACAAATGGCTGTGGATAAACGCAAGACCGGGATTTCCCTGACCACCCTGGGTTTCGGTGTGGATAACTACAATGAACACCTGATGGAACAACTGGCCGATGCCGGTGACGGCAATTACGCCTACATCGACAACCTGCGCGAAGCGCGCAAGGTGCTGGTGGATCAACTCGGTTCGACCCTCGCCGTGGTAGCGAAAAACGTCAAGTTGCAGGTCGAGTTCAACCCGGCGCAGGTCAGCGAATACCGCCTGCTCGGTTACGAGAACCGCGCGTTGAAGCGTGAGGATTTCAGCAACGACAAGGTCTATGCCGGTGAAATCGGTGCAGGCCATACGGTGACGGCGTTGTATGAAATCGTCCCGACAGGCGAGAAGGGCTGGCTGGAACCGCTGCGTTACGGAAAAACCGATGCAGTGGTTTCCGAAAAGAAAGGAGAATTGGCAATGCTGCGTGTGCGATATCAAAAGCCTGAGGGTGGGAAAAGTCTGCTGATCGAGCGGCCGATTGCCAGTCAGGTTGCTCCGGCCAGTGAAGACCTGCGCTTTGCTGCCGCCGTCGCCGCGTTTTCCCAGCAACTCAAGGACGGTCGCTACACCGGCGATTTCAGCTTGAAGGACACCGAAGCCCTGGCGCGAGGTGCCCGTGGTGATGACCGTTTCGGCCTGCGCAACGAGTTCGTGCAGATGGTTGAACTGGCGCAGAGCCTGCGTACTTTTACTGCCTCCAACGCGATGTCCACTGAGCGACGGATTGAATAGTGAGCCGCCTCAAAGGCTTCATCACACAGCTGTTTGCCTCCGCCGACAGCCTTGAGGCCAGCAGCGACGAATCGCTGCTGGCCCGTTATCGCGAGGGTGACGGCAAGGCGTTCGAGATTCTGTACGCCCGTCATCGGCAAAGTCTTTATCGGTTTCTGCTCGGTTTGAGCGGCAAACCTGAACTGGCCGACGAGGTTTTCCAGGAGACCTGGCTGAGCCTGATCCGCAGTGCCAGTCAGCCACAAGGCCGGGCGACCTTTCGTACGTGGTTGTTCCAGATTGCCCGCAATCGCCTGATCGACCACTGGCGCAAACACGGCGCCCGGCAACCGTTGCATGACAGCTACGACGAACAGACCCACGCCGTCAGCGACGACGCCTCCGATCCCGAACAACTGCTCAACCTCAGCCGCGACAGCCAGCGCCTGGAGAGCGCTCTGCAATCCTTGCCCGCCGACCAGCGCGAAGTGTTCCTGCTGCGCGCCCACGGCGACCTCGACCTGGCGCAAATCGCCAGCCTCACCGAAACACCGCTGGAAACCGTCAAGAGCCGCTTGCGCTACGCCCAGCAAAAACTGCGTCGGCTGCTGGCCGAGGAGGTACTGACATGACGGACGCCCGCCCGACACCCGAAGAGCAACTGCTCAAGCATGTGCGCGAACAGCACGACGCCGAGCCGCCGGCGCATCTCGATGCGTTGATCCTCAACGCCGCCCGCCGTGAAACTCCGGCGCCACGGCAGAGCCTGTGGCAACGCTGGCTCAAGGCCTGCCAGCAACCGCGCTACCAGGTGGCCTTTGCCAGTCTGGTCGGCATCGCGCTGATGCTGTCGCTGGTGCAGCGCGCGCCGGAGCCCGTGGCTCAATTCGATTTCGCCCCTGCTGCGAAACCGGCCGCGCCTGTGGCCCGACAGGAGGCCCGGTCATTGTCGGCGCCCGTCGGCGCGCTTTCCGCGCCTGCACCCGCAATGGCTCCCGCGCCAATGGCGGAAATGGCCGCGCCGATGCAAAGCGAATCGATCAGCGCCGACACGGCGGACGAAGCCAAGGTCAGCAAGCGCGCCGCCGCCCCGGTCAACGGTCTCGACGAGCAACTGCGCGAAGTCCTGCGCCTGCGCGAGTCCGGCCAGTCGCAAGCGGCCGACAGCCTGTTCAACAACCTGCACAAGCGCTACCCGAACGTGAATCTCGACCTGCGACTGGAAAAAATCCGCAAGAACTGACCGTATCAGCCATCCGCCATTTGGCATTGACCCGCAAAAACGCGCACTATCGGGTCATTGCCGATGCGCTGGAGGATGCCGTGGCCCAAAAAATCGACCGCATCGCCCAAATGCTCAACTGCCCGGTGAAGGGTGAGGAACTGCGGCGGGCAGTGACGGAGAGTCGCAAGGAGTTTCTTCTGGCCAAACAGGCCGAAGAGGATCTGGAGCAAGACGTTCTCGATGATGACCTGATCGAGGACGAAGAAGACGATGATGAATACGACGAGTTTGACTGGACGACGGAGTGAGTCGCCAGTCAGCAGACACAAAAAAGCCCCGGACCTTGCAGTCCGGGGCTTTTTCGTTTTGTTCATGGCGCACCAGGCGGGATTCGAACCCACGACCCCTGCCTTCGGAGGGCAGTACTCTATCCAGCTGAGCTACTGGTGCAGCGGGCGACATCATACCTAGGTCGGCTCGGGGCGTCCATGCCGGGTTTTGGTGCGTATTGTCAGTGCGCATGTCGGTTGAAAAGCACTGCATTCCATAAAGCTGTAACGTCCTGCAAAAGGCTCGCTTGGCGCTTTTGAGAGGCTGTTCTATGGTTTCCCTGCGACCCGAGCTGTTGGTACGTTGATCTGAAATGTTCAGCAATTGCGGCGTTTTTGTTCTTTTTTTCGAACGCCCTATTGTCCTTCAACCCCTTTGAACCTAGGATTCGTTTGAGATTTCAAACGCTCCTTATCCAGGTGCTGAGCCGCACGCGTTTTGAGTCGTGCGCTATTGATGTGCCAGCCCGGTGAATGATTTCCCTGACGGCAGCCTTGCGAGGCGCCTTTCTACAATCATAATTTTGCTCCGCGCCTTGCGCGGTGCTGTTAAGGAAAGCCGACATGCAGCTTAAAGACACCCAGTTGTTCCGCCAGCAAGCCTTCATCGATGGCGCATGGGTCGACGCGGACAACGGTCAGACGATCAAGGTCAACAACCCGGCCACCGGCGAGATTCTGGGCACCGTGCCGAAGATGGGCGCTGCCGAAACCCGCCGCGCCATCGAAGCCGCCGACAAGGCGCTGCCGGCCTGGCGTGCACTGACCGCCAAGGAGCGTGCAGGCAAACTGCGTCGCTGGTTCGAACTGATGATCGAGAACCAGGACGACCTCGCTCGCCTGATGACCCTCGAGCAGGGCAAACCACTGGCCGAAGCCAAGGGCGAAATCGTTTACGCCGCTTCGTTCATCGAGTGGTTCGCCGAAGAAGCCAAGCGCATCTACGGTGACGTGATTCCGGGCCACCAGCCGGACAAGCGCCTGATCGTGATCAAGCAGCCGATCGGCGTTACCGCTGCCATCACCCCGTGGAACTTCCCGGCGGCGATGATCACCCGTAAAGCGGGCCCGGCCCTGGCTGCCGGTTGCACCATGGTGCTCAAGCCTGCTTCTCAAACCCCGTTCTCCGCATTCGCTCTGGCCGAACTGGCCCAGCGCGCCGGCATTCCTAAAGGTGTGTTCAGCGTGGTCTCCGGCAGCGCCGGCGACATCGGCAGCGAGCTGACCAGCAACCCGATCGTGCGCAAACTGTCCTTCACCGGCTCGACCGAAATCGGTCGTCAGTTGATGTCGGAATGCGCCAAGGACATCAAGAAAGTTTCCCTGGAACTGGGCGGCAACGCGCCATTCATCGTGTTCGACGACGCGGACCTGGATAAGGCCGTCGAAGGCGCGATTATTTCCAAGTACCGCAACAACGGCCAGACCTGCGTCTGCGCCAACCGTCTGTACATTCAGGATTCGGTCTACGACGCGTTCGCCGAGAAGCTGAAAGTGGCAGTCGCCAAGCTGAAGATCGGCAACGGTCTGGAAGAAGGCACCACCACTGGCCCGCTGATCGACGAGAAAGCCGTGGCCAAGGTGCAAGAGCACATCGCTGACGCGGTGAGCAAAGGCGCAACCGTTCTGGCCGGCGGCAAGCCGATGGAAGGCAACTTCTTCGAGCCGACCATCCTGACCAACGTGCCGAAAGACGCTGCCGTGGCCAAGGAAGAAACCTTCGGTCCGCTGGCGCCGCTCTTCCGCTTCAAAGACGAAGCCGACGTGATCGCGATGTCGAACGACACCGAGTTCGGTCTGGCTTCGTACTTCTACGCTCGCGACCTGGGCCGTGTGTTCCGTGTGGCTGAAGCCCTGGAATACGGCATGGTCGGCGTCAACACCGGGCTGATCTCCAACGAAGTCGCGCCGTTCGGCGGCATCAAGGCCTCGGGCCTGGGCCGTGAAGGCTCCAAGTACGGCATCGAAGATTACCTGGAAATCAAATACCTCTGCCTAGGCATCTAAGCCTCGGTAGAAGATCGCTGTAAACGCAAAGGGCACGAGAGCGCTGTCCCTTTGCGTCGTTTCAAACCGGAATTTTCTCTGCGGCCGGGAACGCCGTGGCAGTCGATCATCGCATGCTGCCACCGCCGATTCCTCCCGCTTTATCCTTGAACCACGCCGCCCGATGAGCGGCGAATGAGGACTGTAATGAGCAAGACTAACGCTGAACTGATGGCCCGTCGTACCGCAGCTGTTCCACGTGGTGTTGGCCAGATTCACCCGATCTTCGCCGAGTCCGCGAAAAACGCGACCGTGACCGACGTTGAAGGTCGTGAATTCATCGACTTTGCTGGCGGTATCGCTGTACTGAACACCGGCCACGTGCACCCGAAAATCATCGCCGCCGTGACCGAGCAGCTGAACAAGCTGACTCACACCTGCTTCCAGGTTCTGGCTTATGAGCCGTACGTTGAGCTGTGCGAGAAAATCAACGCTCGCGTACCGGGCGACTTCGCCAAGAAAACCCTGCTGGTGACCACCGGTTCCGAAGCCGTTGAAAACGCCGTGAAGATCGCTCGTGCCGCCACTGGCCGCGCTGGCGTGATCGCCTTCACCGGCGCTTACCACGGTCGCACCATGATGACCCTGGGCCTGACCGGTAAAGTCGTGCCTTACTCGGCCGGCATGGGCCTGATGCCAGGCGGCATCTTCCGCGCGCTGTACCCGAACGAACTGCACGGCGTGAGCATCGACGACTCGATCGCTTCCATCGAACGCATCTTCAAGAACGACGCCGAGCCGAAAGACATCGCCGCGATCATCATCGAGCCTGTACAGGGTGAAGGTGGTTTCTACGTCGCACCGAAAGAATTCATGAAGCGTCTGCGTGCCCTGTGCGACCAGCACGGCATCCTGCTGATCGCTGACGAAGTGCAGACCGGCGCTGGCCGTACCGGCACTTTCTTCGCCATGGAACAGATGGGTGTTGCTGCCGACCTGACCACCTTCGCCAAATCCATCGCTGGCGGCTTCCCGCTGGCCGGTGTGTGCGGCAAGGCCGAGTACATGGACGCCATCGCTCCAGGCGGCCTGGGCGGCACCTACGCCGGTAGCCCGATCGCTTGCGCCGCGGCCCTGGCCGTGATGGAAGTGTTCGAAGAAGAAAAACTGCTGGACCGCTGCAAGGCTGTCGGCGAGCGTCTGGTCACCGGCCTGAAAGCCATCCAGGCCAAGTACCCGGTGATCGGCGAAGTCCGTGCCCTGGGCGCGATGATTGCCGTCGAGCTGTTCGAAAACGGCGACAGCCACAAGCCAAACCCGACCGCCGTCGCGGCTGTCGTGGCCAAGGCGCGTGACAAGGGCCTGATCCTGCTGTCCTGCGGCACCTACGGCAACGTGCTGCGCGTCCTGGTACCGCTGACCTCGCCGGACGAGCAACTGGACAAAGGTCTGGCGATCATCGAAGAGTGCTTCTCGGAGCTGTAATCCGTAGCTCCGTGTGATCGGATCGACAAAAAACCCGCTTCGGCGGGTTTTTTCATGCCTGGAGAAACACGGGCGCGGTTTTCAGGTTGTACCGAATCGCCAGCATTGGCTAAGGTTCAAGCATTGCAAGGGAGGGCGAGCATGACGGCCGTCGATTTACCCGCTGTACCAAGAGTCCTGATTGCCGAGGCCGACCCGTGGTCTCGTGACCTGCTCAAACAAGTGTTGCTGAATGTGCGCTGCGATGCGCGGCTGGACCTGTGCGCCGATGGCCAGGAGGCAATGACGCTGCTCAGCGAAGTCCCCTATGACCTGGCGATCGTCGACTGGGAGTTGCCCGGCGTCGATGGCTTGAGCGTGTTGCGCAGTGTCCGCCAGCGCAAACGCAATCCGCCGCTGCCGTTCATTCTGATGAGCAGTCGCAACGACAGCGCCAGCGTGCGCGAAGCCCTGCCGCTGGCGCCGACCGCCTACCTGGCCAAACCCCTGAACATGGAAAGCCTGACCGAGCGTTTGCAGGGATTGCTGCTGAATGCCGGCGAAGAAGTGTTCTGTGAAGTACCGGCGCTGGCGCCGGGCATGACCCTCTCGGTTTTCCTCGAACGTCGCCGCGAGCAGGCCGACGGCGCACCGCTGATGACTGACGTGCAGGTGGCGGTCAAACGCAGCCTCAACCCCAACGGCCTGGACCTGAAGCTGCTGGAAGAGGAAATCCGCACCGATCCGCAGATCACCGCCGTGTTGATTGCAGCGTCGAACAGCGCCGCTCAGCATCATGGCGCGCCGGTGCAGACCCTGGCGCAGGCGCTGCATCGCCTGGGCACCGGGCAAAGCATGAATCTGATTCTTGGCCTTGCACTCAAACGCAGCGCCCGACTCAGCGACCCGTGCCTGGCGGATTACGCCGAGCGCTATTGGGGCTTGTCGCTGCACACCGCCGAGTACGCCCGCACCTTGGCGCGTCTGCTCGATCTGGATCAGGAACGCTGCTACTGCGCCGGGATGCTCCATCGCCTCGGCGATCTGGCGTTGCTGCGTTGTCTTCAAGAGTGGAAGCAGGCCGGCGGCGAGCTGGATGAACTGGAAGAAGTCGGCGATGCGCTGGCCGAATTCGGTGCGGCGTACGGTTCGGCGTTGCGCACTCGCTGGCGCCTGCCGCTGGAACTGCGCGAGCTGATTGCCTCGGTCTACCAGCTCGGTGGCGGGGTGTATTCCCGCGAGGCACTGGTGATGAACATGGCGGCGCAGATGGCGCGGCTGACCGAGCATGAGGGCGTTGAGGAGCTGGCGAAGAGCCGCACGGCGCGCTTGCTCAAAATCGGCTTGCCGGAGCTGATGCGGATGCGCAAATAGCGGCTTGATTGCGCATCCGCTCTTGAATCAGGCGGAAATGATCCGGTTCTTGCCCTGCCGTTTGGCCTCGTACATCGCCGCGTCTGCGCGGGCGAACAGGGTGTCGAGGCTTTCATCTTCCGGGGTAAGGCTGGTCAGGCCCTGGCTGACGGTGATGCCGAACGTCTGATCACCGTGGTTGAAGTTCAAGCGCTGAATTTCCCGTTGCAGCCGTTCGGCCACCTGCATCGCCATGTCCGGCGCACAGCCCGGGAAAACCGCAGCAAACTCTTCACCGCCAATCCGCCCGAACAGGTCGCCCCGGCGTAACGAGGCACGACCGCATTCGGCGATCCGTTGCAGCACGTTGTCGCCCTCGGGATGGCCGTAAGTGTCGTTGATCACTTTGAAGTCATCGATGTCCAGCAGCAGAAACGCCATTTGCGCACCTTGCAGGCGGGCTTGTTCAAATTCCCGGTGGGCGCATTCGAAGAAGTGCCGGCGATTGCTGCTCTGGGTAAGCACGTCGGTGGTGGCCAGGCGTTGCAGCTCGGTTTCCATCTGCTTCTTGTCAGTGATGTCTTCGGCGATGCCGACGATGATCACCGGTTGCCCCGGTTCGTCCTGACGGTTGATGAAGCATTTGTCGCTGATCCAGCGTACCTGGCCGTCGGCGGCGATGATCCGGTATTCGCGGTCTTCCACGGCGCCTTTGTGCAGCACTTCGGCGAGGCTGCGTTCGGCGTATTCCAGATCGTCCGGGTAGATGCTGTCGCGCCACTGGTTGTAGTCGGCCAGCAGCAGGGCGGCGGAGCGGCCGAAAATCCGTTCGTAGGCGGGGCTGACATACAGCACCTGACGGGTTTCCCAGTTGAAGGCCCAAAGCACGGCATTGACGCTCACCAGCAGCGAGCTGAACAGTTGCTCGCGTTCGCTCAGCCGGGCGACTTCGCCCTGGGCGTGCATCAATGCCATCAGGGTTTGCGCGGCCTCGGGCCACTGGGGAGGGGATGAGTCTTTTTGATTGTTGTTGACCATCGACACGAATCTCAAAGGGCGTGCCGGGAAGTCGACAACGGCCACGGGAAAGCCCGCCGGGGGTGGCGAAGTGTCTTTGAGATAGGGGAACGGGGGTGAAGTTCCGAAGGGTGCGCCCTGGAACGGGGCGCACCGATCAACGGCATCAGGCGGCGACAGGGCGCAGCGAGTAGGTTTTCAACTGGTCGGCGAATTCACGCAGGGACTGGATGCCGCTGGCCTCGGCCTCGTGTACCCATTCCTTGATGGCGGCGAGCATGTCGTGGCCATTTGCGCTGGTCTTGACCCAGATCTGCTGCAGGGCCAGACGTTTCTCGTAGATTACCTTCAGCGCCTGGCTGTGCTCGAGCATGTTCTGGATGCGCGCGTGGTGGCGATCTTCCAGCAGGCTGGTTTCTCGCGACAGCAGGCGTTTGGCCCGGTGGAACTGGTGGCGTACGGAATGATCGACCTTGGCCAGTTCCTGCTTCACCAACGGGCCGATCACCAGCTTGCGGTACTGGGCCATGATCTGGAAGCGGTTGTTGAGGATCGCCATGGCGGTGTCCATGTCCAGGCTGCCCTTGCCTTCGACGCGGTGGGCGATTGGCGCAACACGCTGGACCTTGGCCAGACGCAGGAAGCTGAAGACCTGGATCCAGGCCCAGCCGAGGTCGAACTCCCACTTCTTGACCGACAGCTTGGCCGAGTTGGGGTAGGTGTGATGGTTGTTGTGCAGTTCTTCGCCGCCGATCAGGATGCCCCAAGGCACCAGATTGGTCGCCGCGTCGCGGCATTCGAAGTTGCGGTAGCCGACGGCATGGCCGAGACCGTTGACCACGCCGGCCGCCCAGACCGGAATCCACATCATCTGGATCGCCCAGATGGTGATGCCGATGGTGCCGAACAGCAACAGGTCGACGACGGCCATGATCGCCACGCCCAGCAGCCGGTAGCGGCTGTAGAGGTTGCGCTCGATCCAGTCTTCGGGGCAGTTCTTGCCGTAGATGCGCAGGGTTTCCGGGTTCTGCGCTTCTTCGCGGTACAGCTCGGCACCTTTGCGCAGGACCGTGGACAGACCCTTGACGACCGGACTGTGCGGGTCATCTTCGGTTTCGCATTTGGCGTGGTGTTTGCGGTGGATGGCGGTCCACTCGCGGGTGTTCTGCGCCGTGGTCAGCCACAGCCAGAAACGGAAGAAATGCTTCAGCCCGGCATTCAGCTCCAGAGAGCGATGGGCCGAGTAGCGGTGCAAGTAGACCGTGACGGCAACGATCGTCACGTGGGTCATCACCAGGGTGACGGCGACCAGCGACCAGGCCGACAAGCCAAGAAAACCTTCGTACCACATAGGCTATAGGGCCCTCGATAAAGAAAAAACAGCCGTTGCATTATCACCAAGCACACAGATAAAACCAGTCGCCCTTTCAGATAAGAGATGGCTGGATGTTTCTTGACCTATAATCCCGACATTTTTGTAGGGACATGGACGGCCGAATGTCTGCCACTTACCGCGATGCCTTGCGTGCAGCGCTGCTTTACCTGGTCCTTGCCGTGGTCTGGCTGCAAGGTACTGGTTATTTATTGAACAGTTTCTTCGATAGCTCTGACGAGTTGCTGCGCTGGCAACTGATCAACGGCTACCTGTTCGTGGCGCTCAGCGCCGGGTTGATCTTCCTGGCCCGGGCGCGGCTGTTCGAATGCCTGGGCATCGGCGCCCGATTGCGTGAACGCCAGGCGGATCGCGAACGCCTGCGTCAGGCCGCTGCGGTATTCGATTGCACCCGCGAAGGCGTGCTGGTCACGGACCGGCAGGGGCTGATCGTGCACGTCAACCGTGCGTTCATGGAAATCACCGGTTATCAGCGCGAGGAAGTCATTGGCCAGCAGCCCAGCCTGTTCAAGTCCGGGCACCATCCGCCGGGGTTCTATCAGGCGATGTTCGCTTCTTTACAGGCGCGGGACGAATGGAGCGGCGAGATCTGGAACCGGCGTAAAAGCGGCGAGATCTACCCGCAGTGGCAGACGATCCGGGTGATCCGCGACGAAGACGGTCGGCTCAGCCACTACGTCGCGGTGTTCTCAGACATCAGCGCGATCAAAGATTCCGAGCATGAACTCAAGCACCTGGCCCACCACGATCCGCTGACCGACCTGCCCAACCGCCTGCTGTTCAGCGATCGCGCCGAACAGGCGCTGGCATCGGCGCAGACCCACAAGCGCGGTTGCGCGCTGCTGATGATCGATCTGGACCATTTCAAACTGATCAACGACAGCCTCGGCCACAATATCGGTGACCGTCTGCTCAAAGCGGTCGCCGCACGTTTGCAGGCATTGTTCGGGCCGGGCATCACCCTGGCGCGGCTGGGCGGCGACGAGTTCGCGGTCCTGCTGGAAAGTTGTCCACAGCCGGCGCAGGCGGCGGCGCTGGCTCAGCGCATTCTCGATGCGCTCAAGGAGCCGTTCTGCCTCGACGGACATGAGCTGTTCATCAACGCCAGTCTCGGCATCAGCCTGTTTCCCAGCGATGCACTGAGTGCCGAACAGCTGTTGCGCAACGCCGACGCGGCGCTGTTCAAGGCCAAGAGCAGTGGCCGCAACGGTTACGCGCTGTACACCGAAGAACTCACGGCCCACGCCCAGCAGCGGGTCGAAATCGCCTTCGAATTACGCCGCGCGCTGGAACAGCAGGAGCTGCGGGTCTACTACCAACCGGTACACGACCTGAAAACCAGTCGCCTGATCGGCGTCGAGGCGCTGGTGCGCTGGGAGCATCCGCAGCGAGGCCTGGTTTCGCCGGCAGAGTTCATCCCGATTGCCGAGCGCACCGGGCTGATCTCGGAAATCGACGCCTGGGTCATGCAGCAGGCCTGTCGGCAGATGTGCAAATGGCAGCAGGCCGGGGTGGTGCTGTCGTTTGTCGCGGTTAACGTGTCCTCGCGGTTATTCGCTCGCCGCGAGTTGTATCAGCAGGTGGCGCAGGTGCTGCACGAAACCGGTCTGGATCCGGCCTATCTGGAACTGGAGGTCACCGAAAGCGCGGTGATGGACGATCCGGAGGTCGCGCTGGAGCAGATGCATCGTCTGCGCGAGCTGGGCATTCGTCTGGCCATCGACGACTTCGGCACCGGTTATTCGTCGTTGCTGCGGCTCAAGCGCCTGCCGGTGCAGAAGCTCAAGATCGATCAGGGATTCGTCGCCGGCCTGCCGTGGGACGAGGACGACGCGGCGATCGTCCGGGTGATTATCGCCCTGGCCCGCAGCATGGGCATGCAGGTGCACGCCGAGGGCATCGAGCAGGCGGAACAGGCGACGTTCCTGCTGGGCCAGGCCTGTGATCTGGGGCAGGGCTACTGGTTCGGGCGGCCGGTTCCGGAAGCGCAAATCGACTGGAATCGGGCGCCCTTGATCGGTTAAGGGCGGCCTGCGGCGGGTTTGTCGGCGGGCAAATCCGCCGCAAACCCTTGCTGCATCACATAATGTTTTCCAGTTATATAAACATTCTTAAATAGTCTTTTTAAGAATATCCGCGCCTCTCTTATATTGCTCCCACGCCGAATGCAGTGCCGCCCACTGCCAGGCATATCCCATACAAAGGAGCAGCACCATGAGCGCATCCCTGCGTAGCGTTGACGGTCAGGACGAAAGCACCATTTTGCGCGAAATCCAGAGCGCCTTGCGCGACCTGCGTTTCGGCGCGGTGGAAATCACTGTGCATAACGCCCAGGTGGTCCAGATCGAACGCAAAGAGAAATTCCGTCTGCAGCAACCGGGTAACAAACCGGCCTGATTCGTAGTCTGCGGCAGCTCCTGCGGGGAGCTGTTGGCAGAAGCTGCCACAGGCTGCGGTCGTTGAATGAGCAACCCGATTCCAGCAATCCATAAGAAAAAGCCACCACCAAGAATTCCAGGAGCTTTCACCATGTCGTCGATTCGCCGTTACGCTTTGGCCGCCCTGGCCAGTGCTGTGTTTGCCGGTTCCGCGGTTGCCAAGGATTACGAACTGCTCAACGTGTCGTATGACCCGACGCGCGAGCTGTATCAGGACTACAACGCCGAGTTCGTGAAGTACTGGCAGTCGGAGCACGCCGGCGACACCGTGAAAATCCAGCAATCCCACGGCGGTTCGGGCAAGCAGGGCCGTGCGGTGATCGATGGTCTGCGCGCCGATGTCGTGACCCTGGCCCTGGCCGGCGACATCGACGAAATCGCCAAACTCGGCAAGACCCTGCCGGCCGACTGGCAGAAGCGTCTGCCGGAAGCCAGCACTCCGTACACCTCGACCATTGTGTTCCTGGTGCGCAAGGGCAACCCGAAAGGCATCAAGGACTGGGGCGACCTGGTCAAGAACGACGTCTCGGTGATTACCCCGAACCCGAAAACTTCCGGCGGTGCGCGCTGGAACTTCCTCGCCGCGTGGGCCTACGGCCTGAAAGCCAACGGCGGCAACGAAGCCAAAGCCAAGGAATACGTACAGACCCTGTTCAAGCACGTTCCGGTTCTGGACACCGGCGCCCGTGGCTCGACCATCACCTTCGTCAACAACGGTCAGGGTGACGTGTTGCTGGCCTGGGAAAACGAAGCCTTCCTGGCGCTGAAAGAAGACGGCGGCAAGGACAAGTTCGACATCGTCGTGCCTTCGCTGTCGATCCTCGCCGAACCACCGGTGGCCGTGGTCGACAAGAACGCCGAGAAGAAGGGCAACGAGCAGATCGCCGAAGCCTACCTCAAGCACCTGTACAGCCCGGCCGGCCAGGAAATCGCGGCGAAGAACTTCTACCGTCCGCGTGACAAGGACGTGGCTGCCAAGTACGCCCAGCAGTTCCCGAAACTGGAACTGGTGACCATCGACAAGGACTTCGGCGGCTGGAAAACCGCACAGCCGAAATTCTTCAACGACGGTGGCGTGTTCGACCAGATCTATCAGGCGCAGTAATCTGAAATAGGTCATAAACGCGCCCCGATTTAACCGTCGGGGCTTTGTGCGTTCTCAAACCAAGGACTTTTATGTCGCGTCGTATCTCCCCCGTCATACCCGGCTTCGGGCTGACGCTGGGCTACACCTTGGTGTACCTCAGCCTGATTGTGCTTATCCCGCTGGCGGCGATGTTCGTCCACGCCGCCCAACTCACCTGGGATCAGTTCTGGACGATCATCTCCGCGCCCCGCGTTCTCGCCGCATTGAAGCTGAGCTTCGGCACCGCACTGTGCGCCGCGATCATCAACGGCATCATCGGCACGTTGCTGGCCTGGGTGCTGGTGCGCTACACGTTCCCGGGACGCAAGGTGATCGACGCGATGATCGATCTGCCGTTCGCCCTGCCGACCGCCGTGGCCGGTATTGCGCTGACGGCGCTGTACACGCCGACCGGGCTGGTCGGGCAGTTCGCCGCCGACCTCGGTTTCAAGATCGCCTACACCCCGCTCGGGATTACCCTGGCGCTGACCTTCGTGACCTTGCCCTTCGTGGTGCGCACGGTGCAGCCGGTGCTGGCCGACATCCCGCGTGAGGTCGAAGAAGCGGCCGCGTGCCTCGGTGCCAAACCGTTGCAGGTGTTCCGCCACATTCTGCTGCCGGCGCTGTTGCCGGCCTGGCTGACCGGTTTTGCCCTGGCGTTCGCCCGTGGCGTCGGCGAGTACGGTTCGGTGATTTTCATCGCCGGCAACATGCCGATGAAAACCGAGATCCTGCCGCTGCTGATCATGGTCAAGCTCGACCAGTACGATTACACCGGCGCTACCTCCATCGGCGTGTTGATGCTGGTGGTTTCCTTCGTCCTGTTGCTGCTGATCAACTTGCTGCAGCGGCGCATCGAAACCCCATAAGGAGGCGCGAACCATGTCCCAATCGTCTATTGCGGCCGCTTCCTCGGCCAACGCCGCCCGCCGTGGCAGCGCCACTTCGCGGCGGATCCTGATCGGCCTCGGCTGGCTGATTTTCTTCCTGTTTCTGCTGCTGCCGCTGTTCATCGTGGTGTCGCAGGGATTGAAGAACGGCCTTGGCGCGTTCTTCAC
Source organism: Pseudomonas sp. GW458-11-26-14-LB4 (assembly GCF_059423925.1). NCBI lineage: Bacteria > Pseudomonadati > Pseudomonadota > Gammaproteobacteria > Pseudomonadales > Pseudomonadaceae > Pseudomonas > Pseudomonas sp. GW458-11-26-14-LB4. The sequence continues at coordinate 211,254 of NZ_JBWKYU010000009.1, read as the reverse complement.
CGCGATCTTTGAGCCGGATGCCTTGTCGGCCCTGAAACTCACCGTGATTGCGGTGCTGATTTCGGTGCCGCTGAACCTGGTGTTCGGCGTCAGCGCCGCATGGTGCGTGAGCAAATACTCGTTCCGTGGCAAAAGTATGCTGGTGACGCTGATCGACCTTCCGTTCTCGGTGTCGCCGGTGATCGCAGGTCTGGTCTACGTGTTGATGTTCGGCGCCCAGGGCCTGTTCGGGCCGTGGCTGCAGGATCACGACATCCAGATCGTCTTCGCCCTGCCGGGCATCGTGCTGGCGACGATCTTCGTCACCGTGCCGTTCGTGGCCCGTGAGCTGATCCCGCTGATGCAGGAACAAGGCACTCAGGAGGAGGAAGCCGCGCGTCTGCTCGGCGCCAATGGCTGGCAGATGTTCTGGCACGTGACCGTCCCCAACATCAAATGGGGCCTGATCTATGGCGTGGTGCTGTGTACCGCGCGGGCCATGGGTGAGTTCGGTGCGGTGTCGGTGGTCTCCGGGCACATTCGCGGGGTGACCAACACCTTGCCGCTGCACGTCGAGATCCTCTACAACGAATACAACCACGTGGCCGCGTTCGCCGTGGCGAGCCTGTTGCTGATCCTGGCGCTCTTCATCCTGCTGCTCAAGCAGTGGAGCGAAAACCGTATCAACCGCCTGCGCGCCAGCGCCGCGGAGGAATAATTCATGTCGATCGAAGTGCGTAACGTCAGCAAGAATTTCAATGCGTTCAAGGCGCTGGACAACATCAGCCTGGACATCCACAGCGGTGAACTGGTAGCGCTGCTCGGCCCGTCGGGCTGCGGCAAGACCACGTTGCTGCGCATTATTGCCGGTCTGGAAACCCCGGATAACGGCAACATCGTGTTCCACGGCGAAGACGTATCCGGCCACGACGTGCGGGATCGCAATGTCGGTTTCGTGTTCCAGCACTACGCCCTGTTCCGCCACATGACCGTATTCGACAACGTCGCGTTCGGCCTGCGCATGAAGCCGAAGAACCAGCGCCCGACTGAAAGCCAGATCGCGACCAAGGTCCACGAGCTGCTGAACATGGTGCAACTGGACTGGCTGTCGGATCGTTATCCGGAGCAACTGTCCGGCGGCCAGCGTCAGCGTATCGCGCTGGCCCGCGCCCTGGCGGTAGAGCCGAAAGTGCTGCTGCTCGACGAGCCGTTCGGCGCCCTCGACGCCAAGGTGCGCAAAGAGCTGCGCCGCTGGCTGGCGCGCCTGCACGAAGACATCAACCTGACCTCGGTGTTCGTGACCCACGACCAGGAAGAGGCGATGGAAGTGGCCGACCGCATCGTGGTGATGAACAAAGGTGTGATCGAGCAGATCGGCTCACCGGGCGACGTCTACGAAAACCCGGCCAGCGATTTCGTCTATCACTTCCTCGGCGATTCGAACCGCCTGCATCTGGGCGATGACAATCACGTGCTGTTCCGTCCGCACGAAGTGTCGCTGTCGCGGCATGAGCTGGAGGATCACCACGCCGCTGAAGTCCGCGATATCCGGCCGCTGGGCGCGACCACGCGGGTGACGTTGAAGGTTGAGGGGCAGAGCGATCTGATCGAGGCGGAAGTGGTGAAGGACCACGACAGCCTGACCGGTTTGGCGAAAGGTGAGACGTTGTTCTTCAAGCCGAAGGTCTGGCAGAAAGTCGCCAACGTTTGATCTCGCTCGTTCCCACGCTCTGCGTGGGAACGCCGCTATGGACGCTCCGCATCCACTGTGACGCGGAGCGTCACGGGATTCATTCCCACGCAGAGCGTGGGAACGAGCGAGCCGGGCAGTGGTTCAGACAGCCGCACGATTCGGATTGACCCGCACCACACCCGCCCGCGCCTCGATCTGCTCTTTCAGCTCATGCCGCATCCCGAGCATGAACGCCAGCTCGGCCACTACAAACAGCGGCCCGACAATCAGTCCGCTCAAGTCATCGACAAACGCCGGTTTGCGCCCTTCATAGTGGTGCCCGACAAACTGGATCGCCCAGCCGATCACGAACATCGCCAGACCGCTGCTGAGCCAGACCATGGTGCTCTGCTGCGCCAATACATGTCCGGCCCAGACCGATAGCCCCATCAACACGGTCATCAAAACCCCGAGCTTCAGTTCCAGACGCAGGTAAAACCACGCCGAAGCAAGGGCAGCGATCACCGCCGGGGAGATCCACAATCCGCCCACCGACCATTCCGGCCGCGACAACAGCACGGCCACCGCCACCACAATCAGCGGAATCCCGATAAAGTGGCTGGCGATGTTGCGCGGGTCACGGTGGTAAGCGGCGTATTGACTCAAATGATCGACGAGGCTTTTCATTGTTGTTCCTCCTGTAGGGTGATCGAATCATGCCCCGGGTTCACGGCTCGCTCTGTCAGGCAGGCGACAGTCTTTAGGAGAACGCATGGATAAGGTCTGGCGCGAGCGCCTGCTGACCGGGCAATGGTTCAGTCATCTGCCTTCGTCCTTTCAGGATAGTCTGCTGGCAGCGGCCCGGGAGCGGCGGCTGGCGGCGGGGCAGCGGCTGTTCCAGCGCGGTGATGCGCCGTGCGGGCTGTACGCGGTGCTCGACGGCGCGGTACGCATCGGCGCGGTCAGCGAGCAGGGCAAGGAGGCGTTGCTGAGCCTGGTGGAAGCGCCGCACTGGTTCGGCGAAATCTGCCTGTTCGACGGCCAGCCCCGCACCCATGACGCTTACGCGGTCGGGCCTTGCACCCTGCTGAACATTCCCCAGGCCACGCTGCTTAAACTGCTCGACGAGCATCCCGTCTACTGGCGACATCTGGCCTTGCTGATGAGCCACAAACTGCGCCTGACCTTCATCAATCTCGAACAGCTGAGCCTGCTGCCGGCCCCGGCGCGTCTGGCTCATCGCCTGCTGATGATCGCCGAAGGCTACGGCGAACTGGATCCGCCACGCCGGGTGCTGCAACTGCCCCAGGAGCAGTTGGCGTCGATGCTGTCGTTGTCGCGGCAGACCACCAACCAGATCCTCAAGGACTTGAAAGATCAGGGAGTTATTGGTCTCGGCTATGGGGAAATCGAGATTCTGGACATGGAAAAACTGCGTGCCACCTGTCAGATCTGACAGTGGTGGGCTCCTATTGGGCGGTGTACAACAAGTGTGTCAAATACGACCGCCCAAGGAGTTGGAACCGATGAACAGTAAAGCTACCGGCACCGCTGATTACTCTAACCTCCCTATCAATAAAGGCGTCCCCGCACCAGTCGTTGTCAAACCCCAAGGTGACGTCAACAACCCGGTTGAATTTTCGGGTACTGGTCTGGCTGGGTGGTGGGTATGGATCATGAAAGTTCCGATTGATGGTTACTCGTTTGCTTCAACTCAAGTCGGCCCGGATGGTATTTGGTCTGTGAAAGAGAAACTGCTTGCAGCTGAATATGAGGCTTTCGCTGTGCAGACGGATAATCGTGAAAGGTCTGATTGGAGCCCGTTTTTCAAGTTCAAGGTCGAATAAGGACGCACCAGCCGCAAGCTGATTTCCAATCCTGCCGCACTGGGACGGTTAGTGAAGTAGAAAGCCCCTGAACATTCAACATTGCTGTCGATGGGCAGGGGCTTTTTTGAGGAGTCTGTTTGAGTTACGAACCGCGATAAGTGGAGAAGCCATACGGGCTCAGCAGCAACGGAATGTGATAGTGCTGATCCGTCTGCTTCACTTTAAAGATCACCGGAATCTCCGGGAAAAACGTCTCGTGCTTTGTCTTCTCGAAGTACTCGCCTGTCTTGAATACCACCCGATATTCACCCGCCTCGAACGTTTTGTTCGCCGGGAACAGTTCGGCGATCCGTCCCTGTTCATTGGTGGTGCCCTGCGCCAGCGGCTGCCAGTCCTGGCCGACATGGCGCTCCAGCGTCACGTTGATGCCCGGCGATGGCAGGCCGTTTTCCAGATTGAGTACATGCACGCTCAGCGGATTGCCGGCGGCCAGCGCCAGGCTCGAAAAAGCGCTCAGGCCGAGCGCGGCAAAAGTCATGCGCAGTGGGGTCATGGTGATGCTCCTGGGTTCAAATACGGTTGATGGAAAGGCCGACGATGTCGGCAGCCTTGATCGCGCAGTTCTCGTCTTGCTCGCCGCCGCCGGAACCGGCCACGCCCATGGCGCCGACCAGTTCCTTGCCAGCGAACAGAGGGATGCCGCCGCCGAGCAAAAGCAGCTCGTCGAGGGTGTTGAGGTTGGCGGTTTCCGGGTTGCTGCGGGCGCGCTCGGCGAACAACCGGGTCGGGGTTTTCGTCGACAGCGCGGTGTAGGCCTTGCGTTGGCTGGCGACGGTGTTGTGCGGGCCGATACCGTCGCCGCGCAAGGTCACCAACAGGTTGCCGCCACGGTCGAGCACCGATACCGTGCCGGTGCAGTTTTCCAGCGCTGTGTCGGCCAGCAGCCGTGCGGTTTTCAGATCGAGATCGGCGTGACGGGGTAGCTCAGGCGCGGCGATTGCGGCAGTGCCGAGGCCGATTGCCAGGCTGGCAACCAAGTATTTAGCGGACATGGGTAGGCTCCAGAAGCGAAGGCCGCCACCTTATCCGCCGGTCCCCGTCGAAACCTCGTCAGCCGGATTACAAGTTTGTAATGGGCAACGCCGCCGAAGGAGCCTAGCCTGTGCCTCTGATCAATCGAGGTGTGCCATGCGTTTGCTGGTCGTAGAAGATGAAGCCAAAACTGCGAATTTCCTCGCCAAAGGGCTGGGCGAGTCGGGTTTTGCCGTGGATGTGGCGCTCAATGGTCTCGACGGGCGCTACTTCATCGAGCAGCAGGAATATGACCTGATCATCCTCGACGTGATGTTGCCGGGCCTCAACGGCTGGCAATTGCTGCAGTTGATCCGCCAGCGCGGCGCCACGCCGGTGCTGTTCCTGACGGCGAAGGACGCTATCGAAGACCGCGTGCGTGGCCTCGAACTGGGGGCGGATGACTATTTGCTCAAGCCATTCGCCTTCGCCGAACTGCTGGCGCGGGTGCGCACGTTGTTGCGGCGCGGGCCGATGCGCGAGGCCGAGTCGTACAGCATCGCTGACCTGGAAATCGACGTGCTGCGCCGCCGGGTCAGCCGTGGCGGCCAGCGCATCGCCCTGACCAACAAGGAATTCGCCCTCCTGCATTTGCTCGCCAGCCGACAGGGTGAAGTGCTGTCGCGCACGCTGATTGCTTCGCAGGTGTGGAACCTGAATTTCGACAGCGACACCAACATGGTCGAAGTCGCGGTGCGTCGGCTGCGTTCGAAAGTCGATGATCCGTACATGCCCAAACTGATCCACACCGTGCGCGGGGTCGGCTATCAACTCGAAGCGCCCGACGATGCGCGCTAGATCCATCGCCTGGCGCCTGGCTCTGGCGTTCGCTGCCGTCTGCGCGCTGGTACTCAGCGCGATTGGCGTGTTCCTGTATCGCTCGCTGGCCTCGGAAATCGCCTGGCGCGACGACATGGCGTTGCTCGGTCGCCTGGAACAGGTGCGCGCGCTGCTCGCCGACAGTGACAGCCTCGACGCCTTGCAGGCGCGACCACGGCTGTACCAGAACATGCTCGGCAACCTCGACAGTCTGCTGCTGGTGCAGCGCGCGGACGGCTCGAATGTGATCACGATCAACCCTCGTCAGCGCGTATTGCCGCCGGTGCAGGCCATCCCCCGGGATCAACCGCCGCAACGCCGGGATGTGCTGACCTGGCAGGCGGCGGACGGTGTCGAACTGGCCTTGTTGTCAGGTCAGGCCCAAGGCCCGAACGGCGAAGCACTGACCGTGATCGCCGGCAAGGTCTTGAGCGAGCGCGAGCAGATGCTCGGCAGCTATCGCCTGCGCTTGTATCTGGCCGTCGGCCTGGGTGCCGTGCTCGCTTTCACGTTGGGCCTGGTGCTGTTGCGCCGTGGTTTGCGGCCTCTGCGCAAGCTGAGTGAAGCGCTGCGTGGCATCGACCTGCGCAGCCTCGACCAACGGGTTCCCACCGTCGGCACGCCAGCGGAATTACTGGAGCCGGTGCACGCGCTGAACGGCATGCTGGTGCGGCTGGACGACGGCTTCCAGCGCCTCTCACAGTTTTCCGCCGACCTCGCCCATGAAATCCGCACGCCGCTGCACACCTTGCTCGCGAGCAACGGGCAGGCACTGAATTACCCGCGCAGCAGCACCGAGTATCAGGAAGTGCTGGCGTCGAACATGGAAGAGTTCGAACGGCTCAAGCGCATGGCCGAAAACCTGATGTTTCTCGCCCGCGCAGAGCAGGCTGAGAGAGCGCTTGATCTGCGCACGCTGGAGTTGCACGAAATCGGCGATGAGTTGTGCGACTACTTCGAAGCCCTGGCCGATGACCGTGAAATCCGCCTCGAAAACACGCTCAGCGGAGAATTGCTGGCGGATCAGCAACTGCTGCAACGTGCCTTGGGCAATTTGCTGGCCAACGCCGTACGTCATGCCGATGCTGGCTCGGTCATCAGCCTGCGCCGACGCGATGAACCAGGCATGTGCTGGCTGCAAGTCCACAACCTCGGCCCGGTGATCGCGGATGAGCATCTGGGCAAACTGTTCGACCGCTTCTACCGCGTCGACCCGTCCCGCGCCGAACCGGGAGATTCCGGCGGATTGGGACTGGCGATCGTGCAGTCGATCATGCAGTTGCATGGGGGGCGGGTGCGGGTCAGCAGTGATGCAACGGGTACGGTTTTTGAGCTTGGATTTGTAACCAGTCGCTAATCGACCCGCACATGCCGTTTCATCTGAGCTAGACTCGCCCTGAATTGGCATCAAATGCGATGCATATTTCTTTATTTACGATTTATTGCACTGTATATAATGCACTGGTGTGTCATGGAACAGTTGGGCGAACTGATCAGAACTCTGCGCAAAGCGCAAAAACTCTCGCAACAGGCGTTGGCGCAACGTTACGGCATGAGCCGCGCCACCATTTCGGGTATCGAAAACAATACGATTTCTGAAATTGGTCTGCGCAAAGTCGAGGCGATCCTCAACGGCTTTGGCTATGAGCTGACGGCGGTTCCCGTGAGAGCGCAACGCCCGACACTCGACGCGTTGCAGAAGGTCAATTTCCATGACTGAGCCGACAGATCGCTTGCACATCACAGTCGCTGATAGCCCGGTCGGAACGCTCGGTCGAGGGCAGCCGGGCATGGACAGTGTGTTCAGTTATCGCGAGGACGCCATCGACGAGAATGCAGTGTCGCTGACAATGCCGACCCGGCTGGAGAGCTACGGCTGGGAGCGGGGCATTCATCCCGTCTTCGAAATGAATCTGCCGGAAGGCGCGCTGCGCGATGAGCTGGTTCGACGCTTCAGTAAAGCAGTGCGCGGTTTTGATGATTTCGCCTTGCTCGCTATCGTCGGACCGCATCAGTTGGGACGGCTGGCGATTACCAGCGAGTTGGCAACCGAGCGTCAGCCCGAAACATCATTGGCCGAGCTTTTGGTGCATGACGGTGCCCAGGGATTGTTCGATGATTTGCTACAGAAGTACGGCCAATACTCCGGGGTTTCGGGCGTACAGCCCAAAGTTCTGGTGCGCGACAGTGCGGCAGCAGTTGATCGCCTGACTCACCGAGGCTCCACACATCTGGTCAAAGCCTTCCGTCCCGAAGAGTTTCCCGAGCTGGCGACCAACGAGTACTTCTGTATGCGCGCCGCAGCGCTTAGCGGACTTGAAGTGCCAAAGTTTGAATTGAGTGAGCAGGGCAAATTTCTGGTGGTCGAGCGTTTTGACCTGATTGAGCACGGCTATCTGGGTTTCGAGGACTTCTGCGTACTCAATGGCTGGCCTTCCAGAGCCAAATACGATGGTTCTTACGAAGGCGCTGCCCGACAGATCAAGGCCTTTGTTTCGCCTGCGCTGTTGAGTCAGGCGCTGGAAGCTTTTTTCAAGATCGTAGCGCTGTCGGCGGGACTGAAAAATGGCGATGCGCACCTGAAGAACTTCGGTGTGCTGTATGACCATTGCGGTGCGCAGGCTTCGATCCGGCTGGCCCCGGCTTACGACATCATCACCACATCGGTTTACATCAGGAACGACAGCCTGGCCTTGCTGCTGGGCGGGTCGAAGGCATGGCCCAAGCAGAAGGCGCTCATCCGCTTCGGCCGTACGGCGTGCAATCTCACTGAAGGCCGGTGCAATGAACTACTGCAGCAGGTTGTTCATGGCATGCAGACGGCGATGGCGGAAATGCTCGAGCATTGCCGAACCCATCAGTCATTCGCCGAGGTGGGTACGGCAATGATCGAGCAGTGGGAGTCCGGGATTGAACGCAGTCTGACCAAGGGTTGAATGCCCATGTGCGCTCAGCGCAACTGATCCCGAAACTGCCCCGGCGTCATCCCGGTCCAGCGTTTGAACGCGCGGCTGAAGCTGCTGGTATCGGCAAAACCCAACAGATAACTGACCTCGCTCAGCGAGCATTGCGGATCGCGCAGGTGCAGCAGCGCGAGGTTTTCGCGGCTTTCATTCAGCAGGGTGTCGAAGCGACAACCCTCGTCCGCCAGGTGCCGTTGCAGGCTGCGCAGGCTCAGGTGCAGGGCCTGGGCGATGCGTTCAGCGCTGGGTTCGCCTTCGGGCAGTTGTTCTTCGATGGCGTCGCGCACCTTGCGTTCCCAGGTCAGCGGCTTGAGCTGGGCGAGGGTGCGTTTGAGCACTGCTTCGTTGTGCTCGGCCAGTTCCGGGTTGGCGTCGTCGAGGTGACTGTCGAAGTCGGCGAGGGCGAATTCGATGCGGTCTTCTTCGGCGGAAAAATGCACCGGCGAGCGGAACACCTTGTGCCACTGATGCGCATCGGCCGGCTCCGGGCGGCGCAGGTACACCGCCAGTGGTGCGTAGTCGCGACCCAGGCGATTGCGGCAGGTGCGCACGTAGATGGCGGCAAAGGCGTCGATGGCTTCGAAGGCGGGGGCCGGGTTGCCGGCCGGGATTTTCAGGCGAAACCGGTAGCGGTCCTCGGTGCGGGTCAGCTCCAGCTCAAGCGCGTCGCTGACCACCTGGTGATAACGCACGATCCGCTCGAACACCTCCCGCAGGCTGCCGCTGGCCACTAACGCATAGCCCAGTGCGTGAAAGGTCGTGGGGCTGACGAACCGCGACACTCGTAAACCGATCGCCGGATCACCGCTGACCTGTACCGCAATTTCCCACAGGCGCGTGGTGGCGGACAACGGATAGCGGGCGTTCGGGTCGTCCATCAGTTGCGGATCGAGCCCGGCCTGCTGGCACAGGGCAGTGCTGTCCAGCCCCAGCGCGTCGAGTTGCTTGCGCAGGGCGCGGGTCCAGCTGGCGAGAGAAGTCGGTTCCTTCATGCTGATTGGCGCTTCCGGTCAACAGGTTGGCGTTCTCGGCTACCGCGTTTGGAGTCCGCGCGGGGCAGGATGCGAACATCAATAACCAGAGGATGGAAGCATGGACCGTACTTCTGCAAGTCCCCAGCGACACAATGCTGCCCAGCGATCAGCGCATATTCGCGAAGTGGTGCTGGCCAAGGGCGTGGAACTGCGCGAGCGCTACCCGATTCTCAAGCATCAGGATGCACTCGGCGCCGGGATTCTCGCCTTTGCTCTGGCCGGAATGATCGGTTCGGCGGCGCTGTATATCAGCGGGCACCTGGCGTGGTGGGTATGCCTGTTGCTCAACGCGTTTTTCGCTTCGCTGACCCACGAACTCGAACACGACCTGATCCACAGCATGTATTTCCGCAAACAGCGGGTGCCACACAATCTGATGATGGGCCTGGTGTGGCTGGCGCGGCCGAGCACGATCAACCCGTGGATCCGCCGCCATCTGCACCTCAATCATCACAAGGTGTCCGGTACCGAAACCGACATGGAAGAACGGGCGATCACCAATGGCGAGCCTTGGGGTTTCGCGCGGTTGCTGATGGTGGGCGACAACGTGATGTCGGCGTTCATCCGCATGCTGCGGGCCAAGACCTGGGCGCACAAGTTCAGCATCATCAAACGCACTTTGAAGGTCTACGCGCCGCTGGCGCTGGTGCATTGGGGGGCTTGGTATGTGTTTCTCGGATTCCATGCGGCCAATGGAATCGCTTACCTGATGGGCTCGCCGATTGAATGGTCGGCGACCACGTTGTCGGTGATGCAGGTGATCGACATCGCCGCCGTGGTGATCATCGGCCCGAACGTATTGCGCACTTTCTGCCTGCACTTCATCAGTTCGAACATGCATTACTACGGGGATGTGGAGCCGGGTAATGTGCTTCAGCAGTGCCAGGTGTTGAATCCGTGGTGGCTGTGGCCGTTGCAGGCGTTCTGCTTCAACTTCGGCAGCAGTCACGGGATTCATCATTTTGTGGTGAAGGAGCCGTTTTACATTCGCCAGCTGACGGTGCCGGTGGCGCACAAGGTGATGCGGGAGATGGGGGTTCGGTTCAACGATTTCGGGACGTTTTGGCGGGCGAACAGGTTTGTTCGCAAGGAGAATGAAGGGTTGGCGGGTAAGGCGATCGAGGTGAACTGACTTTGTGTTTTCGGCTGGAGATCCAGCCCTCACCCTAACCCTCTCCCGGGGGGAGAGGGGACTGATTGGGGGATATTTAGGAGATGCGCCGACTTGAAAGTGCTTTACCGAATCCACAATCAACTCGGTTTCTCAGGTCGATGTATAGCGAAAGACACCTCGGTCAGCTCCCTCTCCCTCCGGGCGGTCCGACGTTTCGGGAGGGCTGGGGTGAGGGAGGGCTTTTGATCCTGCCCTCAATCCGGCTGAAACGGCGACTCACTCAGAATCACCCCGGTCTCCTCCACATACCGCTGCCAATGCTCGATCAGCGCTTCAAGCCTTTGCGGCTGACTCGACGCCAGGTCATGAATCTCCCCCGGATCACTCCCCAGATCATAAAGCTGCCAGGTCGCCGGCCCCACCGGCCCGGGAATCCACACCACCTTCCACTTTCCCTGCCGAATCGCCCGGCGCCCGAACAATTCCCAGCCGGTGACGGTGTGTTCGTCATGCACCTGCGCCGTCTCGCCGGACAAGAACCCCAGCCACGATTTACCGCGCAACGGCGCCACCGGTTTGCCGTGCCATTGCTTGCCCGGATGGCGCACGCCAGCCAGATCGAGAATGGTTGGTGTGATGTCCATCACCGTGCCAAAACCATGGCTGATCTGCCCCTTCAGCGGCAGCTGCGGATAATGCAGCAGCGCCGGAACGCGAATCCCGCCCTCGGTGGTGAACGCCTTGAACAGGCGTGACGGCGCGGTCGCCACCTGCGCCCAGTTCGGCCCGTACCAGACATAGGAATTGGCGCGGCCGATGTTGTCGAGGCTGTTGTCGTAATGCTGGCTCAGATACGTCATCAGCTCCGGACCGAATTTCGGGAAGGCCTCCAGCAGCGCACCTTCGGCACCGTTGTCGGACATGAACAGGATGAAGGTGTTGTCGAGCTGACCCTGCTGGCGCAGGTAATCGACGACGCGCCCGATGTTCCAGTCCATACGCTCGACCATCGCCGCGTAGACCTCCATCGCCCGGGCGGAAATGCGTTTTTGTTCATCGCTCAGCGCGTCCCATTGCGCGGTCAGCTGGATCAGCGGATGCGGTTCGACATCCGGCTCGATCAATCCCAGCGACTTGAGTTTTTCCAGACGCTCGAGGCGCAAGACTTCGGGGCCCGCGTCGTAGCGGCCACGGTATTTTTCGACGATGTCGGCGGGCGCCTGCAACGGCCAGTGCGGCGCGGAAAACGGCAGGTAGGCGAAGAACGGTCGGCTCTGGTCGCGCTCCTTGAGGTACTGCAACAGCTTGTCGCCAAACGCGTCGGAAGAATAGAAGTCCTTCGGCAATTCGTCGATGAGCGTGTCGTCCTCGATGTACAGCGCCGGGGTGGATTTCAGCAGGCCGGGCGTGTGTTCGTCGTAGGTCGGTTCGAAGCCGTAGTGATTGGCCGCGCCGGGCAGCAGCGAGAACGAACGCTCGAAACCACGGGCGTGGGGCGCCAGTTCGGCGGTCAGGCCCAGGTGCCATTTGCCGCTCATCAAGGTCTGGTAACCGGCCTCGCGCAGCAACTCCGGCAGCGCGACGACACGTTCGTTGAGGTAACCCTCGTAACCTGGTTTGCCGATCAGCTCCGGGGTCAGCGCTTCGGCCATGGTGCCGATGCCGGCGATGTGGTGATCGGTGCCGGTGAGCAGCATCGAGCGGGTCGGCGAACAGGTCGGTGCGGTGTGAAAGTCGGTCAGGCGCAGGCCGTTGGTGGCCAGGGCATCGAGGTTCGGCGTGGCGATTTCGCCGCCGAACGCGCCGATGTCGGAGAAGCCGAGGTCATCGGCCAGAATCACCAGAAAGTTGGGACGTTGCGGCATCAACAGGCTCCTGTTCAGCAGGCAATGAACGACAGCGGCAGATCGCGGATCTGTACCGGTGCGCTCGGTTGGTAATGATCGTCACTGGTCAGCTCGTGCAGCAGTTCTTCGCGCAGCTGATGGAAGTCGAAACCGCTGCGCTGGCGCGGATGGGGCAGGGCGATGTCCACCACCCGCTTGATCCGGCCGGGGCGCGGTTCCATGACTACCACGCGGTCGGCGAGGAAAATCGCTTCCTCGACATCGTGGGTGACCAGAATCGTGGTGATCTTTGCCCGTTCGCGAATCGCCAGCAGCTCGTCCTGCATCTGCTGGCGGGTGAGCGCATCGAGGGCGCCGAAGGGTTCGTCGAGCAGCAGGATTCGTGGGTTCGCCACCAGACCGCGAGCAATCGCCACGCGCTGGGCCATGCCGCCGGAGAGTTGATGCGGGTAGGCGCGGGTGAAGTCGCGCAGGCCCACCAGTTCGATGAAATCATTGATGCGTTGCTGCTTTTCGGAGGCAGCCAGCGGCTCGTTGACCAGGCCCAGGCCGATGTTGTCGGCCACCGTCAGCCACGGGAACAAACGGTGTTCCTGAAACACGATGCCGCGCTCGCCGCCGATGCCGTTGACGGCTTTGCCATCGACTGTGATCTGCCCGCGAAACTGCGTATCGAGGCCCACCAGCAAACGCAGCAGGGTGGATTTGCCGCAGCCGCTGGAACCGACGATGGCGACGAATTCGCCCTCGGCGATGTCGAGGTTGAATTCGCGAATCGCTTCCAGTTCGAAACCGTCGACGTCGAAGGATTTGCCTACATGGTTGAAGCTGACAATCGGTGCGTTCATGCGTGTCTCCAGCGGGTGGCGCGGATTTCCAAGCGTTGGCCAATGAGGTTGAGCAAGGCGCCGGTGAGGCCGACCAGCAGCATCCCGGCCATGATCAGGTCCATGCGCAGCAGTTGTTGGGCGCCGATCATCTGGCTGCCGATGCCGCCGTTGGACGGCATGAAGTATTCGGCGCCGATGGTGCCGAGCCAGGCGTAGATCAGGCTCAGGCGCAGGCCGGCGAAAATCCCCGGCGCGGCGCCCGGCAATACCAGTCGGCGCAGCCGTTGAGCGAGGCTCAGGCGCAGCACCTGCGCGGCTTCGTTGAGTTGTGGCGAGAGGTTGGCGACGCTGCGTTGGGTTGCGACAAACAACGGAAAGAATGCGGCGAGGGCAACGAACACCCACTTCGCCAGTTCGCCCAGACCGAACCACGCGGTGAGCAGCGGCACCCAGGCGAAAATCGCGATCTGCCGCAGGGCGGCGAAGGTCGGGCCGAGCACGCGTTCGCTGGTACGCGACAGACCCAGCAACAAACCCAGCACGAGGCCGAGGCCGCCGCCAATCAGCAAGCCGCCGAGTGTGCGGCCCAGGCTCAGGGCCATGCCCGAGATCAACGTGCCGTCGAGCAATCCGTTTTTCGTCGCCTCAAGCACCACCCACGGACTGACCAGAATGTTGGCATCGATCCATTGCTGATCGACCGCCAGTTGCCACAGCGCAAACAGCGCCAGCGGCAGCAGCCACGGCTGTACGCGTTGCCAGCCTTCGTAGCGTGGGCCGCGACGGATTTCTGCCGTGGCCGGGTGCGGCCAGTGCACCAGTTTTTTGTCCAGCAGACCGATGCCGCGATCCATCGCCACGCCGATCAGGCCGATTACGACGATGCACACGAAGACGATGTCGAGCATGAACAGCTGTCGCGCCCAGACCATCAAGTAACCGATGCCTTCGCTGGAGGCCAGCAGTTCCACCGCGAGCAATGAAGTCCAGCCAGCGGCGAGCGCCAAGCGTACGCCGGCCATGAATGCGGGGAGGGCGGCGGGCAGCACCAGACGACGGATCAACAGTCGTGGCGGCAAACGTAAAACAGCGGCGGCTTCACGCAATTTGGGTTGCGCATCACGCACGCCGACCAGCGTGTGCAGGGTTACCGGCACCACGATGGCCTTGACCAGCACCACCAGTTTCAGCGTTTCGCCGATGCCGAAAAACACCATGAACAACGGAATCCACGCCAGCGTCGGCACCTGGGCCAGGCCGGCGAATGTCGGGAAGATCAGGCGCTCGAGGCGGCGGCTGAAGCCCAGCGCCGCACCGAGCACTGCGCCGGCGCTAACACCCGCCAGCAGTCCCCAGAACAACCGTTGCAGGCTGATCCACAAATGACTCCACAACTCGCCCTGGGACAGTTCGATCGCGCTGCTCCACACCAGTGACGGCGCGGGCAGGATCTGTTCGCTCATCCATTGATTGCGCGCCGCCAGCCACCACAGGGCGAACAGTCCGAGCGGTAATATCCAGGGTAAAACGCGGTGGCTCAGGCTTGGCCAGGTGCGCCGGCTTTTCAACGGCGGTGCGGCCAGTGGCAGGCTGAGCAGGGATTCACGGGCCATGGGTGACCTCCGTTGTCGGGTTGGATCGTGTCAGCGGAATTAGCTAAAAACCAATTGTTATAAGTGAGTTAGAAAATAATCATTTTGGAGATAAGCAGCGCCATTTAAGGCCTCCAGCCCTGCGCGCATCCAATGCATTCGAAGAATATTTTCGATGCTCTCCATGCATACGGCTCTGCATGTCCCGACTTTGCTGGCTTAGCTTGAAAAGCTATAAAAATGTGCTTTTTAAGTATTTAAGCGCTGATACGGATTGCGCCTACTTTCGGCTCCTCAATGCCCGCCGTGATCAGGAGCCGCACCCATGAACCTTCCCTTCAAACGTGTCATCAGTCTGTTTGCCGCGCCGGCGCTGGCGGGTCTGCTGGCGTTCTCTGCCCAGGCCGACGAGCTCAAGGAAATCAGGATTGCCGTGCCTGATCTGAGCGCGGGTACTCAACACAGCGGCGGGGGCATCGTGGACGTGCTGCGCGATCAGCAGATCTTCGAAAAGGCTTTCGCCGATCAGGGCATCAAGATTCAGTGGAGCTTCTTCAAAGGCGCCGGGCCTGTGATCAACGAGGCGTTCGCCAATGGCCAGGTGGACCTGGCCTATCTCGGAGATCTGGCGGCCATCATCGGCAAGTCCAACGGTCTCGATACGCGCCTGCTCAGCGCCAGCGCCCGGGGTGTGAAGCAATACCTGGGCGTGGTGCCGGGTTCGGGGATCAAGACGTTGCAGGATCTCAAAGGCAAGCGCGTGGCGATCTTTCGCGGCACCGCGACCCAGTTGTCGTTCGATGCGGCGCTGGCCAGCGTGGGCCTGAGCGAGAAGGACGTGAAGGTGATCAACCTCGATTTCAACGCAGCGGTTGCGGCGCTGGCGGCGAAGCAGATCGATGCGTCGTGGGGCAGTTCCGGGTTGACTGCATTGCAGGCCAAAGGCCTGGCCGAGTTGCCGCTTAACACCAAGGACCTCGGTGGCGCCGGCAGTGTACAGTCAGTGCTGGTGGGCACTGGCAAGTTTGTCGACGGGCATCCGGAAGCCGTGGCGAAGCTGCTCAAGGCGCAGCAGCAGGCAGTAGAGTGGCTGACTCAGGACAGCAACAAGGACGCTTACGTGCAACTGGTTTCGGGGCTCGCGAGCTATCCGCCGGTGATCCTGACCCAGGATCTGAAGGATCAGAATCTGAGCGAAGTGTTCCCGTCGACACTGGATCCGCTGTTCCTCGAAAACCTGCAGGGCAAGGTGGATCTGGCGGCGCAGCAGAAGCTGATCCGCAAGCCGTTCAAGGTGAACGAGTGGGTGGCGCCTGAGCTGGCGGCTGCGAAGCTCTGAATCTTGCGGTCATTCCCGCGCAGAGCGTGGGAATGACCCTCAAACCGCGACGCTGATCGCCTGTTTATCCACTGCCACCAGCGTCTCGATCATCGCCCGCGCCGCCGGTGACAGCCGGAATCCCGTGCGGCTGACGATCCCGCACCGTGCATTCATGCTCTCCAGATTCTGCGGCAGATTGCGCCAGTGCAGCAGCGCCAGTGAGCCTTGGGCGATGTCCTCGACAAACGCCTCTTCAGTACCCACGCCGATCGCGTTGGATTGCAGCACCACTTTCACCAGCGCCGGAAAGTGCTCGGTCTCGATGGTCGGCGAAAAGTCGATCCGTCCGCTGAGATTCGCCAGCAGTTTGCGAATGCCCGGCGGGATCAGCGTGGTCGCCAGCGGGTAGTCGAACATGTCGTTGGTCGACAGGCTTTCCTTGGCCAGCAGCGGATGCCCCGGCCGGCAGAAAAACACCCCGCGCTTGGGCGTCAGCGGCTGGGTCTGGAAGTTCGGGTCGGATTCGAAATGGCGGATATCGGCGATGAAGAATTCGATCTCCTCGCGGCTCAGGGCGCGGCTGAGTTTTTCCCAGTTATCCACCTGAAAACAGGTGCGCACTTTCGGGTGCGCATTGATGAATTGCGCCACCGCGTCCGGCACCAGTTTCACTGCCGGCGCCGGGCCGCAACCGAAGTGCAGTTCGCCGGCGTCGAGCTTGGTCATCTGCGTCACTTCGGCGCTGAGCAACGCCGCGCCCTGCACCAGGGTCAGGGCGTGTTGCAGCACCACCTGACCTTCGGGTGTCGGGCGCAGATCCTTGTTGCCGCGATCCACCAGCACGCAGCCGAACTCCTGCTCCAGCCCTTGGATGCTGCGGCTGAACGCCGGTTGAGTGATGCCCATGGCGTCGGCCGCGCGGACAAAACTGCGGTGTTCGTTGAGGGCGATGAAGTAGCGCAGCTGGCGAAGATCCATATGCTTTTCCGGCATCCTAAAAATAGCTCGAAGGCATTTGCGACGAGGTTGCTTGAGGTTTTAAATGCAAGCTCTTATTCCGTCAACGAAGCATGTGAATATCTATTAGATGTAAATGGAATATAGATAGAGCGTTGTTTCGCTGCCGTCCAACCGCAAGCAGTCGATGAGGGTCTACCCATGAGCAATGCCGCACTCGCTGTAAAACCCGCTGTCCACGCGCTGGACATTCATCCGGTGGCCGGCCGTATCGGCGCCGAAATTCGTGGCGTGCACCTGTCCGGCGAGCTGGATGCCGCGACGGTTAAAGCGATTCAACAGGCGCTGATCCAGTACAAGGTCGTGTTCTTCCGCGAGCAGACCCAGCTCGACGATCAACGTCAGGAAGCCTTCGCCCATTTGCTCGGCGAGCCGGTGGCGCACCCGACCGTGCCGTCCCGCGAGGGCACCCGTTATCTGCTGGAGCTGGACGGCGCCGAAGGGCAGCGCGCCAATTCGTGGCACACCGACGTGACCTTCGTCGATGCCTACCCGAAAGCCTCGATCCTGCGCTCGGTGGTGGCCCCGGCGTTCGGTGGCGACACGCTGTGGGCGAACACCGCGACCGCGTACAACGAACTGCCGACTGAATTGCGTGAGCTGGCAGACAAACTGGTGGCCGTGCACAGCAACGAGTACGACTACGCCGCCGTGAAGCCGGACGTGTCGGCGGAGAAGCTCGAGCGCTATCGCAAGATCTTCACCTCGACCGTCTACGAGACCGAGCACCCGGTGGTGCGTGTGCATCCGATCAGCGGCGAAAAGAGCTTGCTGCTGGGGCATTTCGTCAAACGCATCAAGGGCTATTCCCAGGCCGATTCGGCGCACCTGTTCGGCTTGCTGCAAAGTCATGTGATCCGCCAGGAGAACGTCGTGCGCTGGCGCTGGAAGGCCGGTGATGTGGCGATCTGGGATAACCGTTCGACGCAGCATTATGCGATTGATGATTACGGCACTCAGGATCGGGTGGTGCGGCGGGTGACGCTGAAAGGAGAAGTGCCGGTCGGGGCGAATGGGCAGCGTAGCCAGACCATCAAAGGGCGTGAGTAAGAGCAGAAGATCAAAAGCCCCTCACCCCCGCCCTCTCCCGGAGGGAGAGGGAGCTGACCGAGATGTCTGGCGCCATACATCGACCTGAAGGATCAAGTCGATTATGGATTCAGCAAAGCTCATACAGGTCAGCGCAAATCACCAATATCCCGCGGTCAGTCCCCTCTCCCTCCGGGAGAGGGTTAGGGTGAGGGGGCTCTTGCTCTTGCCTTCGCTCGATCACTACCAAACGCCAATCTGAACGAGCTTCTCGGTCTCGGGCTCCCCATAGCGAAACCGCTGCCCGCGCAAATCAATCTCCTGATGACTGATCGTCGTGCGCCGCTTCAACCCGCGCACCCACTCGAACAGATACCCCGCATGCTCCTCGCGCACCGCCGCATACGCCTGGTCCGCGCCCAGATCCTGCAGCTCCTGCGGATCATTCAACAGATCGAAAAGCTGCGGTCGGAAGCCGTCATACGCCAGGTATTTCCAGCGTTCGCTGCGCACCATGGTCATGCGGCAACGGTCGATCGGCTGGCCCAGTCGCTCCCGCGCCGGGGCCTGAAAGGCGTAGTCGTATTCGCTGATCGCATAGCGGCGCCAATCCGGGTTTTCACCGTGCAGCAGCGGAATCAGCGAGCGACCTTCCAGCCGATGCTCGGCCCCCGTCACGCCCAGCGCTTCGAGAAAGGTCGGCACGCCGTCGATGGTTTCCGCCAGACGTTCGTCCACCGTGCCCCGGGTGACATCCGCCGCCGCACGCGGGTCGCGCACGATCAATGGCACGCCCACCGCCTGCTCCAGCAAAAATTCCTTCTCGCCCAACCAGTGATCGCCCAGGAAGTCGCCGTGATCGCTGGTGAACACGATCAGCGTGTCCTCCCAGCGGCCGTTGCTTTGCAGGAAGTCGAACAGCCGCCCCAACTGATCATCGACCTGTTTGACCAGACCCATGTACGTCGGGATGACGTTCAGTCGTACCGGATCTTTGGAGAAATTCAGGCTTTCCTCATGCTGGCGAAAGGCCTGATAGACGGGGTGGTCGCTTGGAGAGGCATTACGTACCGGTTCGAGAATCGATTTCGTACTGTACAAAGTGTGGTACGGCGCCGGTACGATGTAGGGCCAGTGGGGTTTGATATAGGACAGGTGTAAAAACCACGGTTTTTCACCTTGCTCACCGATGAAGTCGATGGCTCGATTTGTAGTGTAGACAGTCTCTGAATGTTGCTCGGGAATTCGCGCCGGCAAATGAGCATTGCGCATTTTCCAGCCGCTGAGGATTTCTCCGTTGTCGCCTTCGGCCGCGTTGGCCCAGTCGTGCCAGGGGTTACGCCCTTCGAAACCCTGCTCGCGCAGGTAGTGGGTGTATGGCGCGGATTCGCGCTTGTCATCGAACAGCGGGTCGTCGGGGAAGATGCCGTCGTGACGGAAGTACGGCTCGAAGCCGACTTCATTCAGCACTTCGGCCTGGGCGCTTTCGGGGTTGATCGCCAGCCGCTGCAAGGCATCCACGTTGGCCGTGGCGTGGGTCTTGCCGACCAGCGCAGTACGAATGCCGTGGGGTCGCAGGTAATCGCCGATGGTCAGTTCTTCCAGCGGCAGCGGCACCGCGTTCCACGCCACTTGATGGCTACTGACATAGCGCCCGGTGTAGGCCGACATCCGTGATGGGCCGCAAATCGTGCCCTGTGTATAGGCGCGGCTGAAGCGCACGCCGGCGGCGGCCAGGCGATCAATGTTCGGGGTGTGCAGGTGCGGGTGGCCGTAGCACGACAGGTAATCGCGGCGCAGCTGATCGCACATGATGTACAGCACGTTGCGCACGGGGTTTTGCGGGTTGGACATGGGGTTCACCAGTCAGAAAGACAGGCGAGGTTTTTCGCTTTCGGCGAGGGTGTTCGGCAAGTGCATTCGGGGAATGCTTGCCATGCATGAAACGCATGGGCTCAGACGGCGAGGTTCGCCAGTGAGTACACCTCTTCTTCCACCGCATCGATCGCCTTGATCTGCTCGATCATCGCCTCGGCCAACGGCGACAGCCGATACCCGGCGCGGCTGACAATTCCGTAACGGGTGTAAAGCTCCTCCAGATCATCCGCCAACCCTTCGACCTTCAAGCACACCAGTTCACCCCGGGCTTGATGCAGTGCATCCGAATAGGCACCGACGATGCCGATCGCATCGGAGCGCAGCACCACGCCGAGCAGGCTGGCGCTGTTCTCGCACTCCACGTTCGGAACGAAATCCGGGCGACCACTGAGGTCGACGATGACCTTGCGCAGATTCGGCGGGCGAATGCTCACGGCCAGCGGATAACTCATCAATTGCTCGGCGGTGACCCGATCCGATGCGGCCAGCGGATGCCCGGCGCGACAGCAGAAATGCCATTTGCGCGGCCTCAACCGGTGGGTCAGATAATCCGGATCTGCCTCGAAGTGCCGAGTGTCGGCAACGAAGAATTCGAACTCTTCGCTCAGCAGCCGTTTGCTCAGGCTCTGCCAGTCATCGACCTGGTAATGCACCCGCGCTTTCGGGTAGCGGCCGATGAAGCTGCCGATCGCTCGGGGGATCAATCCTGCCGCTGGCGCCGGGCCACAACCGAAGCGCAATTCCCCCGCCTCCAATCCGTTGAACTGGCTGATCTCGTTGGCCATCTGCTGCGCACCGCTGACCAGTCGCCGCGCATGTTCAAGCAGCACCTGGCCCTGTTTGGTCGGCGGCAATTCCTTGCGCCCGCGATCCACCAATTGGCAACCGACGCTGTGCTCCAGCGCCTGAATGCTGCGGCTGAACGCTGACTGCGACAGGTTCACCGCCTGCGCGCCGGCGACGAAGCTGCGTTGTTCGGCGAGGGCGATGAAGTGTCTGAGCTGGCGCAAGTCGATATGCATTTTTCACATAAAAAATATCCGGGAAATGCATTGGATATGCATTAGGTCGACTCCTTATAAAGGCAATCTCTTATGCAGTAAATCTTTGTAAAAACATAAATAAATAACTTAAAAGAATATGCGGCACGGAAGATGTCTGCGTGTTTTTTGACCAGGAGCAGTCCCATGAGTCCGTTGAACCTCGCTTCACCGCCGCCGCCACGACGGCTCAAACGTCTGCCTCTGGCCCTGTTGCTGGCGGGGAGTGCCAGCTGGACCCACGGCTACGCCGCTGAAACGCAAACCCCTGTGCCAGCACCGGCCGGCAAGACCGCGACCGCCACTTCGCAACTGGAAACCGTGACCGTCACCACCCGCCGTCGAGAAGAAAGTTCTCAGGACGTGCCGACGCCCATGAGCGTGGTCAGCGGCCAGACTCTGGAGACGCAAAGGGTCTACCGGATTCAGGATCTGCAGCAACTGGTGCCCAGCGTCAACGTCGCCTACATGCATGCGCGCCAGTCCAGCGTGTCGATCCGGGGCCTGGGCAACAACCCGGCCAGCGATGGTCTGGAAGGCAGCGTCGGGCTGTACATCGACAACGTTTATCTGGGTCGCCCGGGGATGGCGGTGTTCGATCTGATGGACATCGAGCAGCTGGAAGTCCTGCGCGGGCCGCAGGGGACGTTGTTCGGCAAGAACACCACCGCCGGCGTGATCAACATCAGCACCCGCGCGCCGAGTTTTACCCCGGAGCGCAGCATCGAAACCTCGGTCGGCGAGGACGGTTACTTCCAGACCAAGGGCACGATTTCCGGGCCGCTCAACGATGTGCTGGCCGGGCGTTTGTCGGCCTATCGCACTCGTAGCGACGGCGACATCAAGAACGAATTCAACGGCCATGATCTGAACGGCGGTTCCCGCGACGGCTTCCGTGCGCAGTTGCTGTTCAAGCCCAACGAAAACTTCAACCTGCGCTGGATCGGTGATTACAACGAAGAGGATTCCAGCGCCGGCACCCGCGTGCTGTACAACACCGGGCCGACCATCAATGGCGTCAATCTCTACTCGGCCCGCGCCGCCGCTGCCGGCGCGACGCTGGTCAACGGCTCGCACCGCAAGGTCAATCTGGATAATGACCAGCACGTCACCGTGCATCAGGGCGGCACGTCGGTGGAGGCCAACTGGACCCTGCCGAGCGACTTCACCCTGACCTCGGTCAGCTCCTACCGCTTCTGGAATTTCACCCCGCGCAACGATGATGGCCTCAACGTGCCGGCAACCTACAACGCCGGGGTGTCGGTGGAGGACAAACAGTATTCCCAGGAATTTCGTCTCGCCTCGCCCAAGGGCGAGTTCTTCGATTACGTCCTCGGTGCCTACTATTTCGGCTCGGACCTGGACAACAAATCCTTCGCCTATTACGGCCCGCAGTCAGACATCTGGAACGGCACGCCACGGGGCGCGCTGGCCAGCGTCAACAGCGTCGGCCGTGGCCATATCAAGACCGACAGCTTCGCTCTGTTCGCCCAAGGCACCTGGCATCTGACCCCGCGTCTGGATTTCACCGCCGGGGTGCGTGGCACCTATGAAGAGAAGAACGCCTGGGTCAATCGCGACGCGCCGGTTGGTGGTGCTGCTGTCACGGGTGCCGCCGCCACTGCGCGACGCGGCCGGACTGGCGCCTACGATTCCGGCGACCTGAACCAGTACAGCTCCAGCCCATCCGGATTGCTCAACCTCAGCTATCGCTTCACCGATGATCTGCTCGGCTACGCCACCTTGTCTCACGGTGAAAAATCCGGTGGGGTCAACCTTGTGGTCGGCTCGGCCCCGACCGCTGGTGCCGACTCGTTGCTTATCGGTACCGAGCGCGCCAACAACGCCGAACTCGGTTTCAAGAGCACGCTGTGGGATCGCCGTTTGCAGCTCAACGCCAACGTGTTCTGGACTCAGGTCAACGCTTACCAGACCAACGCCTACGACGACGTCAACCGTGTGCAATACCTGACCAACGCCGGTTCAGTGCGCTCGCGCGGCGTGGAGTTCGAGAGCACCGTGATCCCGTTGCGCGGCCTGACGCTGAACTTCAACGGCTCGTACAACGACGTCAGTTACCTCTCGTACAAGGACGCGCCGTGCCCGCCGGAAGTCAGCCAGGCACCGGGTGCTCCGGCCTCGTGCGACCTCAGCGGTCATCAGGTGGTCGGCGCCTCGAAATGGATCGGCAACGCCAACGGCAAGTACGAATGGAATCTGGATAACGGCCTGCAACCTTACGTCACCGGCAGCTACGCGTTCCGCTCAAAGGCAGTCGGTACGGTGGAAGATTCCGATTACGGCCAGATCCCGAGTTACGCGGTGGTCAATCTCTCCACCGGCCTGCGCGGCGATTTCAATCAGGGTCAGTGGGACGTCTCGCTGTGGCTGAAAAACGCCTTCGACAAAACCTACTACACGACCCTGTGGACCGGCGGCAACGGCGGCTATGAAGGCCTGCTCGGCACGCCGCGCACCCTCGGCGTCACCGGTCGCTACGACTTTTGATCGATCCTTCAAGGAGCTGCATCATGTTGCGCATCAAAACCGCTTTACCGGTGTTGTTGTCCGGCGCAGTGCTCAGTGCCGGGGCGCTTGCCGCGCCCAGCGTCTACCCCACCGGCGTCACCCGATACGACCCGGCCAAGGCCTTCAATCAATATGTGATCTTCAGCGGTGCCGACAAGCAGACGCACCTGATCGACATGAACGGCAACGAGGTGAAGAACTGGCCGCAGTCGGGTTTCCCCTCGGCAATCATCGACCCGCAACTGGTCGGTGGCGAGCGCGGCCATGTGTTGCTGCAACTGAGCGAAAAGGATCCGGGCAAGCTCGGTTCCGCCGGCAATGGCCTCGGCAATCAGAGCGTCGGCGAGCTGGACTGGAATGGCAAAGTCGTCTGGCAATGGGGCGACAAGGCGCCCGGTGGTGCGGCGCAACAGCATCACGATCAGCGTCGCCTGAGCAACGGCAACACTGTGGTGCTGGCGAACAAGGTGCACAAGGTCAAAGGCTTCAAAGTGCCTGAGGTGATCGACGATGCGATTTACGAAGTCAGCCCCGCCGGCGAGGTGAAATGGCAGTGGCTGGCGTCGGATCACTTGAACGAATTCGGCTTCACCGCCGAGCAGTTGAAGCTGGTGCGCGCCAGTGAAAATCCGGATTACCTGCACATCAACAACCTCAGCCTGGTCGGGCCGAACAAGTGGTTCGATGCCGGCGACAAGCGCTTCAATCCGGACAACCTGTTGATCGATTCGCGCAACGCCAACTTCATCGCGATCATCGACAAACACACCGGCAAAGTGGTCTGGCGCCTGGGGCCGAATCTGCCGCTGGCCAATCCGAAAACCGCGCAGAAAATCCCGCGCCCGGTAGACCAGTTCGTCGGCCAGCATGATGCGCACATCATTCCGGCCGGACTGCCCGGCGCGGGCAATCTGCTGGTGTTCGACAACCAGGGTTCGGCGGGTTATCCGAACGTTACGCTGGGGCTGATTTCCGGTTCGCGGGTGCTGGAGATCGACCCGGTGAAAAATGAAATCGTCTGGCAGTACAGCGCGGCCAATTCGAAGCAGCCGGGGTGGGCGTTCTACAGCTCGTTCATCAGCAGCGCGCGGCGCTTGCCCAACGGCAACACACTGATAGACGAAGGCATGAACGGGCGGTTTTTCCAGGTGACGGCCAGCGGTGAAAACGTCTGGGAATACGTCAGCCCTTATCTGGGTAAGGCGCCGGGCAGCGACGCGATCAGCAACTGGGTCTATCGGGCCCTTCCTGTGAGTTATGACTGGGTGCCGGCAGGTACGCCGCGTTCGGAGACGGCAGTGATTGCGCCGGCCATTGGTGTGCAACAAACCAATGCCAGTCGTTAGTTATTAAGAGTCTTCCGAATCGAAATAAGTTATGAGCGACATGAATGGTGCATATAGCAATTTCGTTGAAAAGTCGCGTGGACAATAAATGAATGTCCAACCATCCTGAGTGTCGTGAGTTTCCAGGAGGAAACTTGCTCTCATCGGAAGACACTTATCCAACGATAAAGGAAATCTCGTTATGTCGAGCATTAATGGCACTTATGTAAATGCCAACTCTGGCGCCAAGCTGGTTATCACCGACGGTAATGATTCCAATGGCAGCTTCAGCGGCACCCTCAGCCAGGGTGGCGTGAATTACGACATCCGTTACGGGAACTACCACTTCCAGAACAGCACCGGCAACCCGACCACAATCGCGGTGCTGGCTCAGAACGGAAATAGTGGTTATCAGACCTGGACGCTGTTTTCGCCTGATCACAACTACGCGAAACTCCGGGCTACCGGCTCGCGCGTGAACTTCGATGGTGAAGTTGTGAACTTGGGTGGTGAGTTTCTGAAGCAATAAGAAATTCCGTAAATCGAAGGCCGATGCATTAAACATGCATCGGCCTTTTTGTTTTCCTTTTAAAAAGTCCGTCAACTATTACCTTGGCATTAGTTGTCACTGAATCCCGGTCATCGATAACCCGATGCCTTGGATGAATACTTTTTATGCCGGGAAAGCATGTCGATTCCGGCGAATCGCTGGAAGCCTTGCAGGCCGTGGCTTTGGCGGAAATGACCGTTTTATATATTCCATAAACGTCTATTCATAACATGAAAGATTACTTTCGGAGATAAGCCGCTGGCCCAATGATTGACCTATCGATCACGCCGTGGGGGATTCAACAAGCGGCGAATCGGCTAAGCGAAAAAACGCAAAGAGACCGCAGGGAGTAAATCAATGGGCAATGTCCAGACCGCCGCCAGTGCACAGGAGGTGCTGTGGCGCCAGGCGCCGAGCGGCGAGTTGGTCGATCTCGGCCGGCCCCATCGTGTGCCGTTGGGGCAGCTGCGTTTGCAGCGCGCGCCCAAGGGCATTCTGAGCCGCCGCGAAACGATTCTGCTCGGCGTTCTGGC
Source organism: Pseudomonas sp. GW458-11-26-14-LB4 (assembly GCF_059423925.1). NCBI lineage: Bacteria > Pseudomonadati > Pseudomonadota > Gammaproteobacteria > Pseudomonadales > Pseudomonadaceae > Pseudomonas > Pseudomonas sp. GW458-11-26-14-LB4. The sequence goes on along the minus strand of NZ_JBWKYU010000009.1, from coordinate 185,282 downwards.
GCTGGTGGTACATGGCGCGGTGATCTACTGGATCAACCAGCATCCGACACCGGCGCTGCCGATCGTGCCGCCGGAAATTCCACCGATGACCATCGAATTTTCGCGCCCGGCGCCACCGGCACCACCTGTGGTTGTACCGCCACCACCGGCGCCTGTGGTCGAGCCTCCGCCACCGGTGGAGGACGAACTGGCAACTAAGCCACCACCGAAACCGAAGCCGATCCCCAAACCGAAACCGGTCGCCAAACCTGTACCGAAACCAGCGCCAAAAGCCGTCGAGCAACCACCGGCTCCGCCACAACCGGCCGCTCCGGTCGCCGCGCCAGCGCCACCTGCACCACCGGCGCCTGCTCCGGTGACGCCGGCCTCGGCCAACGCGGCGTACCTGAAGAACCCGGCGCCGGAGTATCCGTCGCTGGCCCAGCGTCGCGGTTGGGAAGGCACGGTGCTGTTGCGGGTGCACGTGTTGGCCAGTGGCAAACCGGGCGAGATCCAAATTCAGAAAAGCAGTGGCCGGCAACAGCTCGACGACGCGGCGCTGGACGCCGTGAAGCGCTGGAGCTTCGTGCCGGCCAAGCAGGGTGATGTCGCCCAGGACGGCTGGGTCAGCGTACCCATCGATTTCAAGATTCATTAAACCGAAACCAATTTCGCGCTAAACGTTTACACGAGGGAACACATCATGACGTTACTGGCATCTCCACTGGAATCCATCGAAAGCGCGGTGATCTGGCTGCTGGTGGTCTTCTCTGTCGCCACTTGGGGCCTGGCATTGCTCAAGGCTTTGCAGTTCGGCCGGTTGAAGGCGCAGGACCGAAAATTTCACAAACGCTTCTGGGCGGCGTCGAGTCTGGACTCCGCCGCCGAGTTGAGCGAAACCCAGCCCGGCGCGGCAGCGCGGGTGGCACAGGCCGGTTATGCGGCGATACAAGTGGGCGAGGCGCCGCAGGCCAATGACCTGAGCCAGGCGATCAATCATCAGGATCGCCTCGAACGTGCCTTGCGCCAGCAGATCGTCCGCGAGCGCCGTTCGCTGGAAACCGGTCTGGCGGTGGTCGCGAGTATTGGCAGCACCTCGCCGTTCATTGGTCTGTTCGGCACGGTGTGGGGAATCATGGAAGCGTTGAAAGGCATCAGCGCGGCAGGTTCGGCGAGCCTGGAAACGGTCGCAGGGCCCATCGGTGCAGCGCTGGTCGCCACCGGGGTGGGGATCGCGGTCGCGGTGCCGGCGGTGCTGGTTTACAACTACTTTTTGCGTCGTCTGAAACTGACGGCGGCGGACCTGGACGACTTTGCCCACGACTTCTACAGCCTGGCGCAAAAGAGCTCGTTCCGCGTACTGATTCACCCGACCGCGCACAAGGCTGCGGCCCAGGGCAACGCAACAAAAGTGAAGGAGGCGTCCTGATATGGCCTTCTCCACGCAAGACAGCGACGAGGTGCTGAGCGAGATCAACGTGACGCCGCTGGTGGACGTGATGCTGGTGCTGTTGGTGGTGTTCATCGTCACCGCGCCGCTTTTGACCAACGCGATACCGATCAACCTGCCGAAAACCGAAGCGGTGGCGCCGGTCGAGCAGAAAGACCCGTTGGTGGTGAGCATCGACGGTGCTGGAAAACTGTTTATCAACAAGGACGAAATCCAGCCGGACCTGCTGGAGTTCAACCTCAAGTCGGCCAAGGCCAAGGACCCGGAAGTGCGCGTGCAATTGCAGGCCGACGACGGGGTGAATTACGGCGAAGTGGCGCGAGCCATGGCTTCGATTGAGCGGGCGGGCATCACCAAGCTGTCGGTGATCACTGCACGATAAGGGTTTCACGTTTTTCCGGGGCCGTCTCCTTGGCAGGGTGCGGCCCCTTTTTTTGCCCAATGCTTAATATGCTTTTCAGGTCTTAATAAATAGCTTCTTATTCCTTAACGAATATATATCCCGTCCCTATACTCGTTCAGGAACAGACACGACGCAGGAGAGCTCCCCCATGCGCAACGAATCAATCCGTTATCTGATTGTGCCGGGCTGGCAAGGATCGCCAGAAGATCATTGGCAAACCCACTGGCAGAACAGCCTGCCCAACAGCGCGCGGGTGGAGCAGGCCGACTGGCTGACGCCGCGTCGTGAAGACTGGGTCGCGGCGCTGGCCGAGGCGATTGCCGCTGACAGCTCGCCGGTGATTCTCATCGCGCACAGTCTGGGCTGCATCACTGTGGCGCACTGGGCGGCCACCGCGCCACTGCATCATTTGCGTCAGGTGCGCGGGGCGCTGCTGGTGGCGCCGGCGGATGTCGAGCGTCCGGCGTGCGTGCCGGCACTGCGGAACTTCGCACCGATCCCGACCGATCTGCTGCCCTTCCCGAGCCAGGTCGTCAGCTCCGACAACGACGCCGCCGTCAGTGCGCCGCGTGCGCTGGAACTGGCGCGCAACTGGGGCGCCGAGGCGGGGATTCTCGCAGGTGCCGGCCATATCAACGTGAAGTCCGGGCATCAACGCTGGGAGCAGGGATTCGCTTATCTGTATCGCCTGCAAAACCGCATGGAACACCACGCCCGGCGCCGTGCCTGACCACTTTTATTTTTTCAACGCCCCCGTCTCCCGGCGATTTGGGGCGGGAGTCTGCCATGAGTTTTGAAACCTTTGGCCAGCCGTTGCTGACCTTTCCCGATGCAGAAAAAAGTCCCCTAAGTATTCGCGCCAAGGCGCTGGTGTTCGTCGATCCACGCTCGCGCCAGTTGCGCGAGGAAATGGCCCAGCTCGCACCGCGCTCGATCTCGGTGTTGATTCGCGGCGAGACCGGCACCGGCAAGGAATTGCTCGCCCGCCACATCCACCGCGCCAGTGATCGCAGCGGCTTGTTTGTCTCGGTCAATTGCGGGGCGATCAGCCCGACCTACGCCGATGCCGAATTGTTCGGCTACGCCGCCGGCAGCTACAGCGGCTCGGCCAGCAGTCGCGCCGGCTGGTTCGGTTCGGCCAACGGCGGCACCTTGTACCTGGACGAGATCGGCGACCTGCCGCTGCCGATCCAGATCAAGTTGCTTTCCGCCCTGGAAAACCACGAAGTCACCCGCGTCGGTGCGCATCAACCGAGCCCGGTGGACGTGCGCCTGGTAGCGGCGACCAGCATCGATCTGGCGCAAGCGGTGGCGGCAGGGAAATTCCACGAGCGGCTTTATCACTATCTCAGCGAAGGCCATCTGGAACTGCCAGCGTTGCGCGCGCGGGTCGGCGACATTCTGTCGTTGGCCGAGTACTTCCTCGGCATTTACAGCCAGCGCCTGGACCTGCCGGTGCCGCTGATCAGCGAGGCGGCGCAACAGGTGCTGGAGCAACACAGCTGGCCGGGCAACACCCGGGAGCTGGAAAACGTCATTCATTTTGCGCTGCTGGTGAGCACCGGCGACGAAATCCTGCCGGAGCACCTGAACCTGCCCGAGGTGTCTGGGCCGCTGGTTCAGATCGAACGTCAGGTGGCGAGCGTCAGCCTCAACGGCACCGTCGACGAACGTAAGGCATTGAAAGAATTGCTGTTGAGCCTGAGCGAGGCGTTGTAACCATTTTGTTCAACATGAACAAAATGGAATATGAAGCTGAATAAACGTTATTGTCCGGGAATAAAAAATCCCGGTATTGTCCGCTTCACGCCAGCAGTAGCACATCGCTGGCACACGTATTAATGCCGTCGTCGATGACGACCGTGATTTTCGATAAGGACACTGCATGAAAAAGGTTCTGTTGTTTACCGCATTGGCGGCTGCTCTGACTGCTTCCCTGGCCCAGGCCGGCGAGAAACTGGTGATTGCTGCGACGCCGGTACCGCACGCCGAGATCCTCGAACTGATCAAACCGACCCTCGCCAAAGAAGGCGTGGATCTGGAAATCAAGGTCTTCACCGACTACGTACAGCCGAACGTACAGGTGGGCGAGAAGCGTCTGGACGCCAACTACTTCCAGACCAAGCCTTACCTGGACAGCTTCAACGCCGGCAAATACAAGGACGACAAGGCCAAGTACCTGGTGACCGTGCAAGGTGTTCACGTTGAACCGTTCGGTGGCTACTCGAGCAAATACAAGACCCTGGCCGAACTGCCGGACGGCGCCACCATCGCCATTCCGAACGAAGGCAGCAACAGCGGTCGCGCACTGATCCTGCTGCAGAAAGCCGGCCTGATCGAACTGAAAGATCCGAAGAACGCCCTGGCGACTCCAAAAGACATCGCCAAGAACCCGCACAACTTCAAGTTCAAGGAACTGGAGTCGGCCCTGCTGCCGCGCGTTCTGAAAGAAGTCGACCTGGACATGATCAACACCAACTACGCGCTGGAAGCCAAGCTGAACCCGACCAAGGACGCCCTGGTGATCGAAGGTGCTGATTCGCCTTACGTGAACTTCCTGGTTGCCCGTGAAGACAACAAGAACAGCGACGCCATCAAGAAACTGGCCGCTGCCCTGACCAGCCCTGAAGTCAAAGCGTTCATCGAGAAGAAGTACAACGGCGCGGTACTGCCGGCGTTCTGATCCGACGCAACAGCAACCCCCTTCAAGGTTGAAAAAAACGCCGATGACCAGTGATGGTCATCGGCGTTTTTTATTGCGTGTGGCTGACTCAGGCAGCGCTGGTTTTCAGCGCCCTGCGCAAAGCCACCAGCCATTTCACGAAATCCTGCGGGTCCGGTCGCTGCGGCACTTTTACGTCCATGTTCTCTTCCTTGTTATGGGGTTGGCCGGGGGAGTCTGGCCAAAAGCTGTTCGTCCTTGGAGGGCTTTTACGAAAAAAAGATCCGTCCTACAGCGAAAGGAAAAATAGCCTTCTTATTCTGTCGGGGCAAACCCGCAGGATAGTTTTTTGCGTGATATCAATATGCTTTAACGGTATTTAAATTCTTTTTCTTATACCTTTAAAGTCGGTGCCTGCCGGACAGTTACCCGCTGTCCATGGACTGCACCACCGTCGCTTACCGAGCGGCGTCAGGATGTTTCATGACCTTCGATTACGCATTTATCCTCAGCACCCTGCCGGCGTTTCTCAAGGCCGTGGGCGTGACGCTGCAGGTCGGTTTGATCGCCATTGGCACCTCGCTGCTGGTGGCGCTGCTCAATGCAACGATTCTGGTGTTCCGCACGCCCTACCTGCAAAAACTGGTCGGGCTGTATGTGGAACTGGCACGCAACACGCCGCTGCTGATCCAGCTGTTCTTCGTCTACTTCGCGTTGCCGGCCCTGGGGATCAAGGTTTCCGGCTTCAGCGCCGCGATCATCACCATGACGTTTCTCGGCGGGGCCTACCTCACCGAAGTGCTGCGCGCCGGTGTCGATGCGGTGCCTCAGGCGCAGCTTGAATCGGGCCGCTCAATCGGCCTGTCCCACGGTCAGTTGCTGCGTTACGTGATCCTGCCGCAAGCGGGGATCCTCAGCCTGCCGTCGCTGTTCGCCAATTTCATTTTCCTGCTCAAGGAGACCACCGTGGTCTCGGCAGTGGCGGTGCCGGAAATTCTCTACACCACCAAAAGCTACATCGCGCTCTACTACAAAACCTACGAAATGCTCGCCGTGCTGACGCTGATCTGCGTGCTGCTGTTCTTGCCGCTTTCGCTGCTGTTGAGCCGTCTGGAAAGGAGGCTCCAGCATGGCCAGTTCGGGTCTTGAACTGCTCTGGGTGTCGTTGCCGCAACTGGCCAAAGGCGCCGGGCAAACCCTGTCGATCTCGTTCCTCAGTATCGCCATCAGCACCGTCGGCGGCGTGCTCTACGGCGTGCTGCGCACGCTCAACGTGACGTGGCTGAACGCGCTGCTGCGAATCTATCTGGAGCTGTTCCGGGCGATCCCGGTGCTGGTCTGGTTGTACCTGCTGTTTTTCGGCCTGCCGATTTTCTTCGGCCTGAGCCTGCCGAGCTTCTGGTGCGCGGTGCTGGTGCTGTCGCTGTGGGGCGCCAGCGAGGTCGGCGAAGTGGCGCGCGGTGCGTTGCATTCGTTGCCGCGCGGGCAGCGTGAGGCGGGGCTGTCGATCGGTCTGAACGCGGCGCAGCTCTACGGTTACGTGCTTTTGCCCCAGGCGCTGAAACGCATGACGCCGCCGACCATCAACGTCTACACGCGGATCATCAAGACCAGTTCGCTGGCGGTGCTGATCGGCGTTGTCGATGTGATCAAGGTCGGCCAGCAGATCATCGAGCGCACCTACGAATCGGTGCTGATCTACGGCGCGCTGTTCCTGTTTTTCTTTTTCATCTGCTACCCGCTGTCGGCCGCTTCGCGCGTGCTGGAGCGGCGCTGGACGCAAGCATGAGCGCATTGATCGAGTTTCAGGGTTTCAACAAATTCTTCGGCGAACAGCAGGTGCTCAAGGGCATCGACCTGCAAGTGAAATCCGGCGAAGTCATCGTCATCCTCGGCCCCAGCGGCTGCGGCAAAAGCACCTTGCTGCGCTGCCTCAACGGTCTGGAAACCGCCCACAGCGGTCACCTGAAGTTCGCCGGCCGTGAATTGCTGGACAAGGCCACCGACTGGCGCGAAGTGCGTCAGCAGATTGGCATGGTGTTCCAGAGTTATCACCTGTTTCCGCACATGAGCGTGCTCGACAATTTGCTGCTCGGCCCGCTGAAAGTGCAGAAGCGCGAACGCCGCGAAGCACAGCAACAAGCCGAAGCGTTGCTCGCGCGCGTCGGCCTGGCGGACAAGCGCGACGCCTTCCCGCGCCAGCTCTCCGGCGGCCAGCAGCAACGCATCGCCATCGTCCGTTCGTTGTGCATGAACCCGCGGGTCATGCTCTTCGACGAAGTCACTGCCGCCCTTGATCCGGAGATGGTCAAGGAAGTGCTGGAAGTGATTCAGGGCCTGGCCCGCGAAGGCATGACCCTGTTGATCGTCACCCACGAAATGGCCTTCGCCCGCGCGGTGGCCGATCGCATCGTGTTCATGGATGGCGGGCGCATCCTTGAGCAGAACCCGCCCGAGCTTTTCTTTACGAACCCGCAAACCGCACGCGCGCAGCAGTTCCTGGAGAAGTTCTCCTACGTCGAAGCGCTGACTTCAACGACTTCGCCCACAACGTCTCAAACCAAGGAACTGGAACTGCCATGAAAACTGCCAAAGCCTTATTTGCTTTACCGCTGATCAGCCTTGCGTTGCTGGCCGGCTGCAACAAGACCGAAGAACCGGCCAAGCCGAAAGTCGCCAGCGAAAGCACCGCGCCGGCCGGTTACCTGGACAAGATCAAGGCCCGCGACAAACTGATCGTCGGCGTGTTCACCGACAAACCGCCGTTCGGTTTCGTTAACGAAGCGGGGCGTTACGTCGGCTTCGATACCGACATCGGCCGTCAATTCGCCAAGGATCTGCTGGGCGATGAAAACAAGGTCGAGTTCGTGGCCGTGGAACCGGCGAGTCGCATTCCGTTCCTGCAAAGCGACAAGGTCGACCTGATCCTCGCCAACATGACCGTGACTCCGGAGCGCAAGGAAGCGGTGGAATTCACCAACCCGAACCTCAAGGTCGCGGTGCAGGCGCTGGTGCCCCAAGGCAGCGAGGTGAAAAAGCTGGATGACCTGGCGACCCGCACCACCATCGTCACCACCGGCACCACCGCCGATATCTGGCTGACCAAGAACCACCCGGACTGGAAACTGCTGAAGTTCGAGAAAAACTCCGAGTCCCTGCAAGCCCTGGCCAACGGCCGTGGCGATGCCTACGCGCAGGACAATCTGGTGCTGTTCAGCTGGGCCAAGCAGAACCCGGGCTACCGCGTGCTGGACGAAAAACTTGGCGCCGAAGCGCCGATTGCCCCGGCGGTGAAGAAGGGCAATATCGAATTGCGCGATTGGGTGAATACGGAGCTGGCCAAGCTTGGGGAAGAGAAATACCTGCTCAAGCTGTATGACCAATACGTGCGCAAAGAGCTGAGCGATGACACCAAGCCAGAGAGCGTGATTGTCGAAGGCGGGAAGTGGCAGGGCTGATTGCCTGACAGGTCGGCGGTGAGGATGCAGAGCAACCCCTCACCCCAGCCCTCCCGAAACGTCGGACCGCCCGGAGGGAGAGGGAGCCGACCGAGGTGTTTTGAGAGTTACATCGACCTGAGACACCGAGTCGATTATGGATTCACAGAAGCACTTTCAGGTCGGCGTAACTCTTGAGCTTTCCCCAATCGGTTCCCTCTCCCTCCGGGAGAGGGTTAGGGTGAGGGGCTCTCCAACTGACACACCTAATCAGGCCAATTCCACGCCGGCTCATCCAGAACACTCTGCCCGACGATCCCCGTCTGGCCGAGGGTTTTTTCCAGCACGATGCAATTGCATTCCGGGTCTTCCTGCAACGCCGAAATCAATCGCCGGGCATGGGACACCACCCACACCTGACACTGCTCCGACACCCGGATAATCAAGCGCGCCAGCGCCGGCAGCAGATCCGGATGCAGGCTGGTTTCCGGTTCGTTCAGCACCATCAGCGACGGCGGGCGTGGCGTCAGGAGCGCGGCGACCAGCAGCAGATAGCGCAACGTGCCATCCGACAGTTCCGCCGCCGACAACGGCCGCAGCAATCCTTCCTGAAAGAACTCGATAGCGAAGCGTCCGCCTGCCAGCGGCGCAATGTTCAGCCGTGCGCCGGGAAACGCATCGCTGATCGCCGCCTGCAACGCCTCGGGATCGCCGATCTCGCGGATGGTCTGCAACGCAGCCGCCAGATCGCGGCCATCGTGATGCAGCACCGGCGTGCGCGTGCCCAGTTGCGGCTGGCGCACCGGGGCGTCGGCGTCGCTGCGAAAGTGATCGTAGAAGCGCCAGCGGCGGATGAACTCGCGCATCTGGAACACTTCCGGCGAGGTACGCAGGCTGCCGACCTGATCGAACAGGCTGTCGAAGTTCGGCGTGTATTGCGCCAGAACATCCCAGCCACGACCTTCACGGGCTCGGATCATCGGCCCGTCGCGATCCACCAGCAGACTGGCCGGACGATAGAGCGGTCCGGCCCAGATGCATTCTTTTTTGATTTCCGGGTCGAGGGAAAAGTACGAGAGGCTTGGCTCCGGTAATCCCAGGGCGATCGAATAGCTGAAGTCCTCCCCGGCAAAGCCCAGGCGCAGGCGTTTCACACCTTGGCGCACGGTGGACTGGATCGGCACCTCGCCGTTGCGCATGCGCCGGCTGATGGTTTCCGGTCCGGCCCAGAAGGTCGAGTCGAGACCACCCTCACGGGCCAGCGCATTGACCACGCCGCCCTGAGCGGTTTCCGCCAGCAGCCGCAGCGCCCGATAAAGGTTGGACTTGCCGCTGCCGTTGGGGCCGGTGATCAGGTTCAGACGGCCCAGCGGAATCACCAATTTATTGATCGAGCGGTAATTGGCCACCGCGAGGGTCTTGAGCATGAAAATCCTTCTTGGGTGCCCCGAAATCCGGATCAGGATACTCGCTGCACAGAAATGCATATATCGCCCGGACGAAGGTTGAACCCTGTTCTAAGCTCACAGTCGTATCGTCACTTGCACGTTCGTACACAGGAAGGAGTCTGCATGGCGAGTCCCGGATTGAAAACAGCGGTCATGCTGAGTCTGTTCGCTTTATTGAGCGCCTGCGGCGAGAAAAAGGCCCCTGCGGAATACCTGCCCCGGGTCTTCGTGCAGGAGGTGAACCCCGCCAATTACGCCGCCGCCGTGACCCTCACCGGCGATGTTCAGGCACGGGTGCAGACCGAACTGTCGTTCCGGGTCGGCGGCAAGATCATCCAGCGCATGGTCGATGTCGGTGATCGTGTCTCGGCCAAACAAGTGCTGGCCAAGCTCGATCCGAAGGATTTGCAGACCAACGTCGATTCCGCCCAGGCTCAGGTAGTGGCCGAGCAGGCGCGGGTCAAACAGAGCGCCGCGGCGTTCGTCCGCCAGCAGAAACTGTTGCCCAAGGGCTACACCAGCCAGAGCGAATACGATTCCGCGCAGGCCGCCTTGCGCAGCAGCCAGAGTGCCTTGAGCGCAGCGCAGGCGCAGTTGGCCAACGCCAAGGATCAATTGAGCTATACCGCGCTGATCGCCGATGCGCCGGGCGTCATCACTGAGCGTCAGGCCGAAGTCGGTCAGGTGGTTCAGGCCACGGCGCCGATATTCAGCCTGGCCCGTGACGGCGACCGCGACGCCGTGTTCAACGTTTATGAATCCCTGCTGGCCGAACGGCCGGCGGAGCGTTCGATTGTCGTCAGCCTGCTCGACAACCCCGCCATCAAGACCACCGGCACCGTGCGCGAAATCACCCCGGCGGTGTCCGCGCAGTCCGGCACGGTGCAGGTCAAAGTCAGCCTCGACAGCCTGCCGCAAGGGATGCAACTGGGCTCGGTGGTGAGCGCCACGGCCAAGGGCACCGGCAAGTCGGCCGTTGAATTGCCATGGTCGGCGCTGACCAAGAACGTCAGCGATCCGGCCGTGTGGATGGTCGACGACAAAGGCGAAGCGCAGTTGCACAACGTCACCGTCAGCCGCTATCTGATCGGCAAGGTCATCATCAGCGAGGGCCTCAAGGGCGGGGAAAAAGTCATTGTCGCGGGTGGGCAGTTGCTGCATCCGGGCATGAAGGTCGAAATTGCCGAAAACACCTACAAGGATCTGCAACCGGGAGCACAGCCATGAAGCGTCTGGGGCTGTTATCCATTGGCGTGTTGCTCGCCGCCTGCTCGAAAAGCGAGCCACCGCCGGAGCCGGTACGGCCGGTGTTGTCGGTCAAGGTCGAAGCGATGAGCGAGGAAAACCTCGGGCGTTTCGCCGGCAGCATTCAGGCACGCTATGAAAGCAACACCGGTTTTCGTGTCGGCGGGCGCATTGCCAGCCGTAACGTCGACGTCGGTACCGAGGTGCAGAAGGGCACGCTGCTCGCTACCCTCGATCCGACCGACCAGCAGAACCAGTTGCGTTCGGCCCAGGGCGACCTGGCCAGGGTTCAGGCACAGCTGATCAACGCCCAGGCCAATGCCCGCCGTCAGCAAGCGCTGTTCGACCGTGGTGTCGGCGCGCAGGCGCAACTGGACATTGCCATGACGGACCTGAAAACCACCCAGGCTTCGCTGGATCAGGCGCGCGCGGCGGTCAACCAGAGCAAGGATCAACTCGATTACACCCAGCTACGCTCCGACCACAAGGCAGTGGTCACCGCGTGGAACGCCGAGGCCGGGCAGGTGGTGACGGCGGGCCAGCAAGTGGTGACCCTGGCGCAACCGGACATCAAGGAAGCGGTGATCGATCTGCCGGACACCCTGGTCGATGAGATACCTCCTGACGTGGTGTTTCTGGTGGCCGGGCAGCTCGACCCGAGCATCAACTCCACGGCCACCCTGCGCGAGATCGAACCCCAGGCACAAAGTGCGACGCGCACCCGCCGCGCACGGTTGACCCTGGCCAATACGCCCGACGGCTTTCGCCTCGGCACCGCGATCAGCGTCACCCTCAGCTCGGCGATCAAGCCGCGTATCGAATTGCCCGTCACCGCGTTGCAGGAGGTCGACGGAAAAGCGCGGATCTGGGTCATCGACACCCAGAGCAAAACCGTCAACCCGCGCGACGTCAGCGTGATCAGCCGCACCGATAGCAGCGTTGTACTTGCGGGGGGCGTGAAGAACGGCGAGCGTGTGGTCAGCGCCGGCGTCAACAGTCTCAAACCCGGACAATCCGTGAAACTTGACGAGGACAGTCAATGAAAGGCTCTTTCAATCTCTCCGAATGGGCCCTCAAGCATCAGTCTTTCGTCTGGTATCTGATGTTCGTCGCATTGCTCATGGGGGTGTTCTCCTACTTCAATCTGGGGCGCGAGGAAGACCCGTCGTTCACCATCAAGACCATGGTGATCCAGACCAAATGGCCGGGCGCGACCCAGGAAGAAACCCTCAAGCAGGTCACCGACCGCATCGAGAAAAAGCTCGAAGAACTCGATTCCCTCGACTACGTGAAAAGCTACACGCGCCCCGGCGAATCGACGGTATACGTGTACCTGCGCGACACCACCAGCGCCAAGGACATTCCGGAAATCTGGTACCAGGTGCGCAAGAAGATCGACGATATTCGCGGGCAGTTTCCTCAAGGCATTCAGGGGCCGGGATTCAACGACGAATTCGGTGATGTTTTCGGCTCGGTCTACGCCTTCACCGCCGACGGCCTGACCATGCGCCAGTTGCGCGATTACGTGGAACAGGCGCGGGCGGAGATCCGCAATGTGCCGGGGCTGGGCAAGATCGAAATGATCGGCCAGCAGGACGAAGTGATTTACCTGAACTTCTCCACCCGCAAACTGGCGGCGCTGGGCATCGATCAGCGCCAGGTGGTGCAGAGCCTGCAATCGCAGAACGCCGTGACCCCGGCCGGTGTCATCGAGGCGGGGCCTGAGCGGATTTCCGTGCGGACTTCGGGGCAGTTCGCTTCGGAGAAAGACCTGGCCGAGGTCAATCTCAAGCTCAACGACCGCTTCTATCGTCTGGCGGATATCGCCGACATCACTCGTGGTTACACTGATCCGGCGACGCCGGAATTCCGTTTCGACGGCAAACCGGCGATTGGGCTGGCGATTGCCATGCAGAAGGGCGGCAACGTCCAAGAGTTTGGCAAGGCCCTGCATAAACGCATCGATGAACTGACGGCGGATCTGCCGGTTGGCGTGGGTGTGCACACAGTGTCCGATCAGGCCGTGGTGGTGGAGGAGGCCGTCGGCGGCTTCACCAGTGCCTTGTTCGAAGCGGTGGTGATCGTGCTGGTGGTCAGCTTCATCAGCCTCGGCGTGCGCGCCGGGCTGGTGGTGGCGTGCTCGATCCCGCTGGTGCTGGCGATGGTGTTCGTGTTCATGGAGTACAGCGGCATCACCATGCAGCGGATTTCCCTCGGTGCTCTGATCATTGCCCTCGGCCTGTTGGTGGACGATGCGATGATCACCGTGGAAATGATGGTCACGCGCCTGGAAATGGGCGAGAGCAAGGAGGAGGCCGCGACGTTCGCCTACACCTCGACCGCGTTCCCGATGCTCACCGGTACGCTGGTGACGGTCGCCGGTTTCGTCCCCATCGGGCTCAACGCCAGTTCTGCCGGCGAGTACACCTACACGCTGTTCGCGGTGATTGCCGTGGCGATGATCGTGTCCTGGATTGTGGCGGTGTTCTTCGCCCCGGTGATCGGCGTGCACATTCTCAGTACCAACGTGAAAGCCCATGAAGCCGAACCGGGGCGCGTTGGCCGCGCATTCAACGGCGGTTTGCTGTGGTGCATGCGCAATCGCTGGTGGGCCATCGGCATCACCGTGCTGTTGTTTGTGCTGGCGGTGTTCTGCATGCGTTTTGTGCAGAATCAGTTCTTCCCGTCCTCGGATCGACCGGAAATCCTGGTCGACCTCAACCTGCCGCAAAACGCCTCGATCGACGAGACCCGCAAGGCCGTCGACAAGCTCGAGGCCACGCTCAAGGGCGACGCGGACATCGTGCGCTGGAGCACCTACATCGGTCAGGGTGCGATCCGTTTCTACCTGCCACTCGACCAGCAATTGCAGAACCCGTACTACGCGCAACTGGTGATCGTCAGCAAAGACTTCGAAGCCCGCGAGGCCCTGAGCCAGCGCCTGCGCGAACGGCTGCACAAGGACTTCGTCGGCATCGGCAGTTACGTGCAGGCGCTGGAAATGGGCCCGCCGGTGGGGCGTCCGATCCAGTACCGGATCAGCGGCAAGGACATCGACCAGGTGCGCAAACACGCCATCGACCTGGCGACTGAACTGGACAGGAACGAGCACATCGGCGAGATCATTTACGACTGGAACGAGCCGGGCAAGGTCCTGCGAATCGACATCGCCCAGGACAAGGCGCGCCAGCTCGGGCTGTCGTCCGAGGACGTGGCGAACCTGATGAACAGCATCGTCAGTGGCGCGCCGCTGACCCAGGTCAACGACGACATCTACCTGATCAATGTGGTCGGTCGCGCGGTGAGTTCGGAACGCGGTACGCCAGAAACCCTGCAGAACCTGCAGATCGTCACGCCCAACGGCACGTCGATTCCGCTGCTGGCCTTCGCCACGGTTCGTTATGAGCTGGAGCAGCCGCTGGTGTGGCGTCGTGATCGCCTTCCGACCATCACCATCAAGGCGTCGGTGCGTGACGAGATTCAGCCGACCGATCTGGTGAAACTGTTGAAGCCGTCCATCGACGCGTTCGCCGAAAAACTGCCCGTTGGCTACAAGGTCGCCACCGGCGGTACGGTCGAGGAGAGTGGCAAGGCCCAAGGGCCGATTGCGAAAGTGCTGCCGTTGATGCTGTTTTTGATGGCGACTTTCCTGATGATCCAGCTGCACAGCGTGCAGAAGCTGTTCCTGGTGGCCAGTGTCGCGCCGCTTGGGCTGATCGGCGTGGTGCTGGCGCTGGTGCCGACCGGTACGCCGATGGGCTTCGTGGCAATCCTCGGGATCCTGGCGCTGATCGGCATCATCATCCGCAACTCGGTGATCCTCGTGACCCAGATCGACGAGTTCGAGCGCAAAGGCTACGCGCCGTGGGATGCGGTGGTGGAAGCCACCGAGCACCGACGTCGCCCGATCCTGCTCACCGCCGCGGCGGCGAGCATGGGCATGATCCCGATCGCCCGGGAAGTGTTCTGGGGGCCGATGGCCTACGCGATGATCGGCGGGATCGTGATTGCGACCCTGCTGACGCTGCTGTTTCTGCCAGCGCTGTACGTGGCCTGGTACAAGATTCGCGAGCCGAAGAAGGACGCTTCGCCATCGGCACAGTGAGTACGCCTGTTACATATTTGCGAAGGGCCTGACTTACAGCGTCGGCGTATTCGGTTAACGTCCCTCCTCCTTTAGGAGAAGGGACGTCTGATGCTTACCGTTACCTGCTGGCTGCGCGCGCTATTGCTGATTGCCGGTTTATGCCTGTCGTCCCTGTCCTGGGCCGACACATTATTGGAAAACTCGTTGTGGCACGTGCAACTCGATCCGGCAACGCTGGCTGTCCGTGTCACGCCTGCAAACGATGCGACGGTGCAGGTCTCGGCGGGCGTTGCCGCACATAAGGTCAGCCACTTGATCAGGCGTAGTGATCGCATCGATTGGCAATGGGATGACGGGGCCTGGATCCTCAGCGCGAGCCTGGATCAACATGATCTGTCCTTCTCGATCACCGCGCGTGAACCCGCGGAACTGGAATTTCTTCGTCAGCCCGCCAGCGTGATGGGCAAGGGACTGATCTGGCCCCTGGCCGAGGGGCACTATGTGCCGCGTGGCGATCCGGTGTGGCAGGAATTCCTTTTGAGTCAGGGCGAATTCAATACCACTCAGGATCTGAGCCTGCCGCTCTGGGGTGTTGAGCATGACGGATTCAGCCTGCATTGGCTGATGACCAATCCCTTCAACAATCGGCTGTTGTTCAGTGCCCAAAGCGAGGCTTTGGCACTTTCCGCCCGGCATCGCTTCACCTCACTCGATCCGTCCGCACCATTGACGTTCACGCTGTTCCTCGGGGCGGACGACCTGTTGGCTGGTGCCAAACGCTACCGGCAATGGCTGATCGATAACGGTCGCTATGAAACTCTGAGCAGCAAATTCGAGAAAACGCCTCAGGCGAAGCGGCTGCTGGGTGCCAATCATCTGTACCTTTGGGGCAACGATCTGCTGGGGGCCAAAGATGTGCGCAGTTGGCCCGTGCTGCTTGACACCTTGCGCGGTGGTGGCTCGCTGGCCAGTGGGCTGAAAGCGGGAATGGATCGTGAGGCGTTGCAGATCCTTGCCATTGGCGGGGAGTTGAACGGTTATCAGAAAAAAGTGCTGTTGCGCGGTCTCAACCACGCCCTGAATACCCTGGCGCGCAAGACCTGGCAGGCCCGGGCCGTACCGGACATGCAGGCTCTGGTCAGAGGTTACGCTGATGTACGCGCACAAGTGGCAGCCGACCTCGGTGAGGCGCTGATGCCCGAACCCGAACGCTGGGGCAGCACCTTGTCACTGGATACGATCAAGCAATTACAGAACGCCGGGCTGTCCCGTTTGTGGTTGGGACTGGGTGAAGGCTGGGAGGGTGGCCTCTGGCACCCCGAGACGATCAAGGCCGGCGTGGCGGCGGGTTATCTGATCGCGCCGTACGATTCCTATGAGACGGCGCTGAGCCGCAGCGAGAACCCTGACTGGACCACGGCACATCTGGGGGACAAGGCGAATCTTGAGTGCGCAATCGTGAAGGGCGACGGAACGTTGAAAAGCGGTTTCCAGCAATCTGGGCATTACACCGACCCCCGTTGCGTGCGACCGCTGCTTGAGCAGCGCGTCGAAGCGATTCGCGACGCCGCCGGTTTCAACAGCTGGTTTCTCGATGCCTATGCCACCGGCATGCTGTTCGACAGCTACCGTCCCGGAGCAACGATGACCCAGGCACAAAATGCCGAAGGCAACATCGGCGCATCACGCTGGATCAATGAAGTATTGAAACTGCCCACCGGTTCAGAAGATGGCAACGCAACGACCGCGCAAGGCGTGCTGTTCGCCCATGGCATGCAGACACCAGTGATCGGTTGGGGTGACGTCGAAATGAGCAAGAACACCAAGTCCAGGTATTTTGCAGGCAAGTAGTATCCGCCGGAGCAGCCAGAGGTTTTCTTCAAACCTGTGCCGATCAAAGAGTCGTTGCGGCGTATTCACTTTGATCCGGCCAGCCGTTTGCCGCTGTACCAAGCGGTTTTTCATGGCTCGGTGATCACGTCCCACCATTGGCTGTTCGATAGCCTGAAATTGACCAACGTTCGGGCGGACAACGAGCTCGCTCAGCTTCTCTACAACGTTGCGCCGCTGTATCACCTCAGTGTCGATACGCTTGCGCAGCGATTGCCGCAGATTGCCCGTCAGGATGCGTTCTTCCGGCCTTTGCATGAGCGTCTGGCAACTCAGGCGCTCACCGGTTTCGAATGGTTGAGCGCGGACCGGCTGGTTCAGCAGACATCCTTTGAAGACGGCACGCGATTGCTGGCCAATTTTGATGTGCAGGCGCGTGAGGTGCAGGGGCTGACATTGCCCGCACGGAGCATCACTGTGCGCTCGCCCGAGCAAGCGCCAGCTTACTTTCAGGTTGAGACGGGGCCCTGAGTCTCAGGTCTTGCGCCAGACACTCGCCAGCCAGGGCTGCTGCTCACGCGGCAGCCCCGCCGGCCGGTAGTAGTGCTCCAGCTCGACGAACCCGGCAGCGGTCAACAATCCGCGCCACGCTTGCAGGTCGTGATACGAGCCATAACGCAGCCCGTTCCAGCCCTCACGGTTATCCCCGCGCGGATTGGAACTGAACAGCACGCCGCCCGGTTTCAATGTCTCGTGCAGCTGTTTCAAGACCCGGGGCAATTCCTGCAACGGCACATGAAACAGCACCGCATTGGCGAAGATCCCGTCGAAGCGTTCTGCCGGCAGATCCAGTTTCAGAAAGTCCTGGCACCACACTTCACAGCCACTGTCTTCTCGCGCCATCTGCGCGAATTTCTCCGCGCCGTCGAGGCCGACGGCGACGTGTCCCATCCGGGTGAATGTCTGCAAATCGCGCCCCGGCCCGCAGCCGAAATCGAGGATGGAAAACGGCGCCTCAGCCTGGATGTGCCGCAACAGGGCGTCGATGTTCTGGCTGACATCGTGATCGCGGGTGCCTTCACGAAAGTCCTCGGCCACCGAGTTGTAGTGGCCGAGGGTGGTAGAGGTGATCTGTTCCAGATCGGTGGGGGTCTGCTTCATGGTCGAACTGCGCCGGCAAAGGATTTTGCCGACTATACGCCATGCCATTCAGCGCTTGTTCAACCCCCGCGCCAGGCGATCGCCGCCCAGTTGAATCAGCGCCACGAGTGCCACCAGCAACACGATCACGGTCAGCATGATCTGGCTGTCGAAGCGCTGATAGCCATAGCGATAGGCGATGTCGCCCAGACCGCCGGCGCCAATCGCTCCGGCCATGGCCGAGGAGTTGATCATCGTCACCAGGGTGATGGTGAAACCGCCGACGATCCCCGGCAGCGCCTCGGGCAACAGCACATGCCAGACGATGTGCCAGCGCCGGCAGCCCATGGCCTGCGCGGCTTCGATCAGGCCGTAGTCGACTTCACGCAGGCTCACTTCGGCGATCCGCGCAAAGAACGGCGTGGCCGCGATGGTCAAGGGCACGACGGCTGCCCACACGCCGTAGGTGGTGCCGACGATCAAACGGGTGAACGGAATCAGGGCGACCATCAGAATCAGGAACGGGATCGAACGAAACAGGTTCACGAATGCACCCAACGCGCGATTGAGCACCGGTGCTTCGTAGATCCCGCCCTTGTCGCTGGTGACCAGAATCACTGCCATCGGAATACCCGCCAGCAGCGCGATCAGCGACGACACGCCGACCATCAGAAACGTGTCGATAAAACCCTGCAGCAAGCGATCAAACCACATAACCCAGCACCTCCGTGCGTTGTGCCCACTGGTTGGCACGCTGACGCAATTCCTCGGCGTTCAGCTTTGAGCCCGCCACTGCCAGCAACAGTTGCCCGAGTGCATGGCCCTGAATCCGTTCCACGCCGCCCTGGAGCAATTTCACCCGGCCACCGAGCGCGGCGAACAGTGCGGCCAGATCCGGCTCATCCTGCTGGCTACCGGTGAACTGCAAACGCAGCACCACGGCCGCGTCCGCCGACGAAGGCTGTGCCTGCAAACGGCTTTGCAATTCTTCGGGCAAGGCGTGTTGCAACGGTGCGAGCAGCGTCTGGCTAACCTCGTGCTGTGGGTTGCCGAACACTTCCCAGACCGGGCCTTGCTCGACGATGCGGCCATGTTCGAGCACGACGACGCGGTCGCAGATTTCCCGGATCACCGCCATCTCGTGAGTGATCAGCACGATGGTCAGGCCAAGGCGTTTGTTGATCTCGCGCAGCAGGCCGAGGATCGACTGAGTGGTTTCCGGATCGAGGGCCGAAGTGGCTTCGTCACACAGCAGAATGTCCGGGTCATGCACCAGCGCGCGGGCGATGCCGACACGTTGTTTCTGGCCACCGGAAAGCTGCGCCGGATACGCCTTGTGCTTGGCTTGCAGGCCCACCAGTTCCAGCAGTTCGCGAACCTTTTTCTCCCGTTGCTCTTTCGGGACGCCGGCAACTTTCAGTGGCAGTTCGACGTTCTGCCACACCGTTTTCGCCGACATCAGGTTGAAGTGCTGGAAGATCATGCCGATCCGCCGACGCAGGGCGACCAGGCGATCCTCGTCGTACTCGCCGATGTCCACCTGATCGATCAGCACCCGGCCCGAGGTCGGTTGTTCGAGGCGGTTGATGGTGCGGATCAGCGACGACTTGCCGGCGCCGCTGCGGCCGATGATGCCGAACACTTCACCGCGCTGGATCGCCAGGTCGATGCCTTGCAGGGCGGCGACCGGGCCTTGTTTGCCGTCGTAGGTCTTACCGAGCCCGACGAAACGCACATGAGCACGATTCAGTTCCGGATGCAGTTCGGTGCGCTGTGCCAGCGCGGGTGGCTCTGGAAGATCCAGTCGCCGTTGGATGGCCGCGGTCATCCTCAGCTTTCCCAACCGGCCTGGTACAGCTTGCCGTGAGCCTTATCCAGCGCAGCGCGTACGGCTGGCGAATGTTGGTAAATGTCGACGAACTTGATCAGGCGCGGGTCGGTTTTGCTTTTGGGCTGGATCACGAACTGGATCACGTATTCCTTGTGGTCGAGGCCGTCGAACAGCAACGCGGAGCCCGCATCGAAGGTCTTCGCCAGACGGATGTAGGCCGGATAGCCCTGGACCAGATCGGCGTCATCGTAGGCGCGCACCAGTTGCACGGCTTCGACTTGCAGGATCTTGATCTTCTTCGGATTGGCGACGATGTCGTCTTCGGTGGCCTTGTAGCCGACGCCCGGTTTCAGGGTGATCAGACCGGCCTTGGCCAGCAGTTGCAGACCGCGTCCGCTGTTGATCGGGTCGTTGGCAATGGCGACGCTGGCGCCTTCCGGCAGCTCGTCGAAGCTTTTGTATTTCTTCGAGTACAGGCCGACGTTGTTGATGATCCCCGGGGCGAATGGCACCAGGTCGAAACCGGAGGCGGCCTTGGCATTTTCCAGGAACGGGATGTGCTGGAAGTAGTTCACGTCGATGTCACCGGCGGCGAGGCTGACGTTCGGCGCGATCCAGTCGGTGAATTCCACCAGCTCGACTTTCAGGCCTTGTTTGGAGGCCTCTTCGACGGCCGCTTCCAGCGGAATCGCGAAGGCGGCGGTGGTGCCGATTTTCAACGGAGCATCGGCGGCGAACACCGCCGAGCTGAACAGGCCGAAGGCCAGGGCCAGTGCTTTGACTGGGTGGGACAGGATTTTCTTGGTCATGGTGGTTTTCCAGTCAGTTAATTTAGCCTGATCGCTCCCACGCTCCGCGTGGGAGCGCGCCTCAATGGACGCTCTGCGTCCGCTGTCGGGACGCAGAGCGTCCCAGGCTGCATTCCCACGCGGACGGTTCGACGCCTCGACGTGGGAACGATCAGTGCAAGGGTTAGTGTCGGTAGTGGGCGCCGCTGTGTTGCTGCGGCAGATGCGCTTCGCCATGAAACAGTTTTTCCCGCAGGCTGCCGCTGTCGTATGCGGTCTTGTACGAGCCGCGTCGTTGCAGCTCCGGAATCACCAGATCGATGAAATCCACATAGCTTTCCGGGGTGACGATGCGGGTCAGGTTGAAGCCGTCGAGGCCGGTTTCGGCGATCCACGATTCCAGTTCATCCGCCACTTGCTGCGGCGAACCGACCACGGTGATGTAGCGCCCGCCGAGGGCGTGCTGGTCGAGTAATTTGCGGCGGGTCCAGTCGTTGTTCTGCAAGTTCTTGGTGGCGGACTGGATCGCGTTGCTCTTCACGTACTGGATCGGCTCGTCGATTTCGTACTGGGAAAAATCGATCCCGGTGGAGGCCGAAAAATGCGCCACGCCCGCTTCGGCGCTCGCGTAGCTCAGGTATTCGGCATGCTTGGCCCAGGCCGCTTCCTCGGTCTCGCCGACGATCACGTTGAGGCCCATGAACACCTTGATGTCCTCGGGATTGCGACCCGCTTCGACAGCGCTGGCGCGGACCTTGTCCACCTGCACCTTGGTCGACGGCTTGTTCTGGCCGCTGATGAACACGCACTCGGCATGTCGCCCGGCGAACAGCAGACCGCGCTCCGAACTGCCGGCCTGGAACAGCACCGGCGTACGCTGCGGCGACGGTTCGCACAGGTGATAACCCTCGACCTGATAGAACTCGCCCTTGTGTTCGACCTTGTGCACCTTGTCCGGCTGCGCGTAGATCCGCTGCTGTGGATCGTTGAGCACCGCACCGTTTTCCCAGCTGCCTTCCCAGAGTTTGTAGAGCACTTCGAGGTACTCGTCGGCCTGGTCGTAACGCCGGTCGTGCTCGACCTGTTCGCTCAGGCCCATGGCCTTGGCGGCGCTGTCCAGGTAACCGGTGACGATGTTCCAGCCCACCCGTCCACGGCTCAGATGATCGAGCGTCGACATGCGTCGGGCGAACAGATACGGCGGCTCGTAGGTGAGGTTGGCGGTCAGGCCGAAACCGAGGTTTTTGGTCACCGCGGACATCGCCGATACCAGCAACAGCGGATCGTTGACCGGCAGCTGGATCGACTCTTTCAGGGTGACGTCCACCGAGTTCTGATAGACGTCGTACACGCCGACGATGTCAGCGATGAACAGCCCGTCGAACAGCCCGCGCTCCAGCAACTTCGCCAGCTCGGTCCAGTATTCAATAGTCTTGTATTGGGTCGAGGTGTCCCGTGGATGGGTCCACAACCCGTGGTTGATGTGGCCGATGCAGTTCATGTTGAACGCATTGAGCAGGATCTTTTTCTTGCTCATCAGATGGTCCCTCGCAGCGGAGGGTTTTCATCGTTGAGGTAGTAATTGCCGATCGCGTGATACTTCCAGCGCACCGGGTCATGCAGGGTGTGCACCCGGGCGTTGCGCCAGTGGCGGTCAAGGCCGTGCTCGATCAGGGTGGCCTGGCTGCCGGCCAGTTCGAACAGGGTGCTGCCGGCGGCCAGAGAGATTTCGGTGCTGATCGCCCGTGCTTCGGCGACGGCAATCGAGGCCGCTGCAACCGTCTCGGCGTTGGTCTCGGCCTGGGCAGCGTCGAGGAATTCGCCGGCACGTTCGAGCAGCGCTTCGGTGGCGTGCAGGCGGATGCTCAAGTGGCCGAAGCTCTTGAGAGTCAGTGGGTCTTCGGTGGCCTTGTCATTGCCCGAATCGATCCATGGCCTGGTCTTGCTGCGCACGAAGTGCAGCGCATCTTCGTAGGCGGCGCGGGCGATGCCGGTGTCGATGGCGGCGTGAAGGATCTGCGCCAACGGGCCTACCGGGGTCGGACGTTCGAAAGCGCTCTGGAACGGAATGACATCTTCGGCGGCGACATACACGTCTTCGAACACCACCGAACCGCTGCCGGTGGTGCGCTGGCCGAAGCCGCTCCAGTCGTCGATCACGGTCAGGCCTTTGCTGTCGCGCGGGACGAAGGCCAGTTGCTGCACGCCGTTTTCATCGACTACCGACGTTGGAATGCGTTGGGCGTAAATGGCACCGGTCGCATAAAACTTGCGGCCGTTGATGCGATAACCGCTGCCGTCGCGCTTGAGGCTGGTGACACGGTCATGGGCGGTCCTGGTGCCCAGTTCTGCCAGGGCATTGCCGAAGCGCTGGCCGGCGAGGACTTCGGCGTACAGGCGTTGTTTCTGCTCGTGGCTGCCGTTCACCCGAAGCACTTCAAGGGCATAGAAATGGTTCTGTGGAATCTGCCCCAGCGAGCCGTCGGCCCGAGCAATCAGGGCGATGACTTTGGCCAGGGTCACGTTGGACACGCCGGCGCCGCCGTATTCCTTGGGCACGCTGATGCCCCACAGGCCGGAGCGGGAAAACACGTCGAGTTCCGGCAGCGGCAGGCGGCGTTCGCGGTCGCGCAGGTTGCTGTCGCGCTGGAAGTCTTCGGCCAGGTCGCTGGCGACAATCAGGGCTTGCTCGTCGCTGGTGATGAGCGCGACGGGATGGGAAAGAGTCATGTGTTTCTCCAGAGATCTGGTCAAAAGTGTTCGGGTCGTCAGATCCAGGAATGGCGAGCCGGCAACTTGCCGTTGAGGCGATAGGCGCCGACCGCGTGGTACTTCCAGCGCACCGGGTCGTGCAAGGTGTGCACCCGGGCGTTGCGCCAGTGACGGTCGAGGTTGAATTCGGCGAGGGTGGCGCGGCTGCCGGCCAGTTCGAAGAGCTTTTCGCTGGCCAGCAGCGAGATCTCGGTGGTCAGCACCTTGGCTTCGGCCACGGCAATCGACGCGCGGGCGGCGGATTCGGCGGTCAGTGGCGCGGCGTGCACCTGATCCAGCACCTGCCCGGCCTTGCGCAACAGCGCTTCGGCAGCGTGCAGTTCGATTTTCAGTTTGCCGATGTCGGCGATCACGTAGAGGTCATCGCTGGCCCGTTCGACGTTGGCGTCGATCCACGGCCGGGCGCGAGTCTTGACGAATTCGATGGCGTCATCGATGGCGCCACGGGCGATCCCGGCGTCGATCGCCGCTTGAATCAGCTGCGACACCGCGCCCTGGGTGTTGGGCTTTTCGTTGATTTTCCAGTTGTCCACCACCAGGCCGGCATCGACCCGCACGTTGTTCAACAGGATCGTGCCGCTGGCGGTGGTGCGCTGGCCGAAACCGGACCAGTCATCGACGATGCGCAATCCCGGCGTGCCGCGCCGGACGAAGGCCAGGACTTGCTTGCCGTCATCGTTGAGCGCCTTGACCGCCACCCAGTGGGCGAACAGGGCGCCGGTGGAGTAGAACTTCTGGCCATTGATCACGTAGTCATCGCCGTCGGCGGTGATGCGCGCCTTCAGTTCCAGGGTGTCCTTGGTGCCGCGTTCAGGTCCGGCGTTACCGATGCGCCAGCCTTCGAGCACGCTCTGCAGCAGATGCTTTTTCTGCTGCTCGGTGGCGCTGCCGAGGATCAGGTTGATGATGCCGAACTGGTTCTGCGGGATTTGTCCCAGCGCCGGGTCGGCCGCGGAAATGATCGCGAACACCTCGGCCAGGGTGACGAAGGAAACCTGCGGGCCGCCGTACTCGCGCGGGATGGCAATGCTGCCGAGGCCACTGCGGGTGAACTGTTCGATTTCCGACCATGGCAGCTTGCGATGGCGATCACGTCTGGCGGCCTGCACGCGGGCGACCTGCGCCAGCTCATGGGCGGCCTTGATGGCTTGAGCATCGTTGCGCAGCACTTGTGCGGGCAACAACAGCGGGGCGATGTCCAGGTCACTCTGGACGTTTGCGTCTGCCAGACTGGACATCAGTGCCGCTCCTTGGCTGCACGCAATGCCCTGGCGATCTGCACTGGGGTGATTGTGTTCCGGACCATGCTACCTACCTCACATCTCATGAAAAACGCCGCAAAGGTGCGGCGAACGAAAGAATGTCCGGTGGTCCGGTTCATATACCCTAAGCGCGTATAAAATTTAAATAAACTAACTTTTAGGAATATGTATAGAAGGGGGCGTGGTCCGTCTGGTTAAGTTCGCGGCGGCGAGGGAGGACGCCTCTCGCCGAGCGAGGTGTGTCATTTTTTTCGCGACTCTGCTGCCTTCAGCGTTTCCTTGAGCGGCACCTTGAGGTAGGGATTCACGCAACCGATCTTCAGCGTTCGCGGCGGTGCCCAGCGCGAGTTGTTGCCGACCCGGTCGAGGATGCAATAGGTCACGTCCAGCCGCAGGTCCTCGCCGGCCTCGGTGATGATTGCCGGCGGCACCCAGACCTGAACCGGCTTGCCGATATCGGCCGGGGTGATGCGTGCCAGATCCATCCGTACATCGCCCCAGCGCAAGGTGATGGCATCGCCTTCGGCCATGTTCAGATACGGCTCAATGGTCAAAGGCACGCCGCGTCTGATCTGGTTCGCGTTGACCCCCTGGCGGCGAATGGTGTCGGGCAGCGCCACGGGGGCGAGTTGCTGGTTTTCATCACCGCATAGCGCTGGAGGCTGCCCGCCGGGGCAGTCGAGTTTCACCGTGACCCGCGCCGCTGCCGACAGTGATGGTCCGTGACCCACCCGCATGACCCGGTAGTGGATGCGTGACGAGCCGCTGGCGATAAAGCTTTCCGGCACTCGCAGGCTGACCGGGGCCGCGACGTCCTGCGCTGTCAGCAGGTGAGAGGCGACGTAGCAGTTGTTCCAGAACAGCTCGATCAGATCGCCGGTGTCCATGTCCGGGTAGGGCGGCACATCGACCAGCAGATGGGCCGCTGCCGCGAGGTTGATGCCGTTGGTTTGCGAGGGCGCCAGGCTCGGCGCGGCCAGTTCGGGGATGTGCGAAGTGCGGGTCATGAAGTCCTCTCCTTGAAGCCTTGCAGCGAAATCCGTTTCTGAAAGTTCAAATGGCGTGAATTGCCCGGTAATAAAAACAGGGTCGTTCGGCCATTCGTTATCGGGTCTAGGTAATGTTGTGGGGCGCGATGAGTGACTAGATAAAAGTTCGCCGAATGGCATGTCAACGGAGAGGATTAGTTAATTGAAGAATTACGGATTTATCAGAAGCTTCCTACGCGCATAAGGCACTCTACCTATTCTGCATAGCGAATCAGGCCACAGCTTTTGCCGGATTTTATTGTTCTGTCGCCGGTCGGCTTGTACAGCTGGAAATTTGCAGGGGGCGAATTTTAATCGCGGCGAGACTGTTGCAGGACATATATATGTAATGCAGTCACTTGATTAATTTTTTAATGGGGAGGGTGTAAGCGAAACTTCCATCCATGGAAGTTTGTATTCGGGAAAGTTAACGGATCAGCCGTTGTTTCTGAACTTGCTGAGGAACTGTCGAGTGCGTTCTTCTTTCGGATTGGCAAACAACGCTTTCGCTTCACCTTGTTCGACGATCACGCCTTTATCGAAAAACACCACGCGGTTGGCCACGTCACGGGCGAACGCCATTTCGTGGGTGACGATCACCATGGTGCGTTTCTCCTCGGCGAGGCCGCGGATGGTCGCCAGCACTTCACCCACCAGTTCCGGATCGAGGGCCGAGGTCGGCTCGTCGAACAGGATCACTTCCGGCTCCATCGCCAGCGCCCGGGCAATCGCCACGCGCTGTTGCTGGCCACCGGACAGGCGCCGTGGGTAGGCGTCTTCCTTGCCCGCCAGGCCGACCTTGGCCAGCAGCTTCTTGCCCAGGGCAATGGCTGCATCGCGGGGCGTCTTCTTGACCACGATCGGGCCTTCGATGACGTTTTCCAGAGCGGTGCGGTGCGGGAACAGGTTGAAGTTCTGGAACACGAAGCCCACATGCTGGCGCAGGTTGCGCACCAGGCTCTGCTGCTGGTTCAGCGGGCGGCTGGTATCGATCTCGATCTCGCCGACCTTGATCCGGCCGCTGGTGGGTTCCTCGAGGAAGTTCAGGCACCGCAGGAACGTGGTCTTGCCCGAGCCGCTGGGGCCGATGATTGCCACGACCTCGCCTTCCTTCACCTCCAGATCAATGCCGTTGAGCACGACTTGACCCTTGAACTGCTTTGTCAGTTTTTCCACGACAATCATGGGGTCAGGACTCCTGGTCGTGCCGATTAACCCGCTCTTCCAACTTGTTCTGGAAGTGCGACAGCACCGTGGCCAGAATCCAGTAGATCAACGCGGCGGCAAGATACATGGTGAAGACTTCGAAAGTCCGGGCGGTAATCAGTTGTGCCTGACGGAACAACTCCGGCACCTGGATGGTGGCGGCCAGTGCGGTGTCCTTGACCAGCGAAATGAAGCTGTTGCCCAGCGGCGGCAAGGCCGTGCGCATCGCCTGCGGCAGGATGGCCCGGCGCAGGGTCTGCGCGCGGGTCATGCCGATGCTCGCAGCGGCTTCCCACTGGCCGCGTTCGATCGAACCGATCGCGGACCGCAGGATTTCACAGGCGTAGGCGGCCATGTTCAGCGAGAAGCCGATCAGTGCCGCCGGCAGCGGGTCGAGTTCCATGCCCAATTGCGGCAAGCCGTAATAGATCACGAACAGTTGCACCAGCAACGGCGTGCCGCGAAAGAACGACACGTAGATGCGGGCCAGCCAGCTGACCGACTTGAAACGCGACAGGCGCATCAACGCCAGGCCAAAGCCCAGCAGCAGGCCGAAGAACATGCCGCCGAGGCTAAGGATTACCGTGTAGTACGCGCCCTTCAACAGGAAGGGCGCGGAGTCCAGTGCGAGTTGGAAAGCTTCTTCCATTATTGGGTGACGTCAGCGTTGAAGTATTTCGTGGACAGCTTCTCAAGAGTGCCGTCGGCACGCAGTTCGTCGAGGGCCTTGTTCACGGCGGCCAGCAGTTCAGGCTCGCCTTTGCGCAGGGCAACACCGGCTTCCTGACGCGAGAAGGCTTCACCGGCAGCGACGGTTTTCGGCGCTTTCTTGGCGTATTCCAGTGCTGCCAGACGGTCGATCAGAATCGCGTCGGTACGGCCGTTGTTCAGGTCGGCGAACTTGGTCGGATCATCGTCGTAGGTGCGCACGTCGGCACCCGGCACGTTGGCGCGGACCCATTGTTCGTAGTTGGTGCCCAGGCCTACGCCGACTTTCTTGCCGGACAGGTCAGCGGCGGACTTGATGTTCAGCGCAGCGGCCTTGTCTTTCAGCACCAGCGCCTGAATCCCGGAAACGGTGTACGGCTCGGAGAAGTCATACTTCTTCTTGCGCTCTTCGGAGATGGTCACTTGGTTGACCACCACGTCCAGACGCTTGGATTCGAGGGCCGCGAGGATGCCGTCCCATTTGGTCGGCTGAATCTTGGCCTTCACGCCCAGCTTCTTGGCCAGGGCTTCGGACAGCTCGACTTCGAAACCCGACAGTTTGCCGTCGGCATCGACGAAGCTGAACGGTGGGTAAGTGCCTTCCAGGCCGACGTTGATAACGCCCTTGTCCTTGATCTGTTGCAGTTGCTCACCGGCAACCGCCTGCCCCAGCAGACCGGCGCTCAGTGCCAGGCCCAGCGAACCTACCAGCAGATTTCGACGTAGTGCGGAAAGAATCATGACAAGCCCCTGTGTTTTCTTATGGAAGACGCTTAAGGAAAGTTGGCGAATCCGGGAATTGGACGACAGCGCTATCCTGCCTTAAAGCAGCTTATGCGTCTCTCGCGAAATTCGCCTGCGGCGAGACTATATGACGGTTTTTTTAGAATGGAAAATAATGAATTTTCCATTTGTTATTCTTGTGTGGAATATGTGTTTTTCGTATTTCGGTTGATCCCACACGCTGCGTGGGATCGCTTCAACGGCGGCAAGGGACGCGGAGCGTCCCGGGCTGCATTCCCACGCAGAGCGTGGGAACGAGTGCATCAGAGAAAGTCCTTGTACGCGAACAACGCCGGGGCGCCGCCGGTGTGCAGGAAGATGATCGGGCCGTCGTCGAAACGCCCGCGGCCGATGCCGTCGAGCAACCCGGCCATGGCCTTGCCGGTGTAGACCGGATCGAGCAGCACGGCGTCCTGGCTGGCCAGCAGTTTCACCGCCGCCAGTGTCCCGGCGTTCGGCTCGCCGTAGCGCGGGCCGAAGTATTCGTCCCACAACTCGACCTTGAAACTGTCCGGCAGCGCCACGCCCAGCAGGTCGGCGGTGCGTTCGGCCAGGCCCTGGACTTTCGGGCGCTGGTCTTCTTCGCTGCGCGAGACGGTCACGCCGATCACCGGCAGTTGTGGCAGGGCTTCACTCAACGCCAACGCCAGACCGCTGTGAGTACCGGCGCTGCCCGAGGCCAGGACCACGGCGGAAAATTGCAGACCGGTGTCCTTGATCTGCTCTGCCAGCTCCAAACCGGCGCGCACGTAACCCAGCGCGCCGAGGGCGTTGGAGCCACCGATCGGCACCAGGTACGGCTTCTTGCCGTTGCTGCGCAGGCGCACGGCGAGGGCGGCCAGTTGTTCGTCGGCGTTGTCGAGGTTGTCGACCAGCTCGACCTTGGTGTCGAACAGGTCCAGCAGCAGGCGATTGCCGTTGCCGGTGTAGTTGCTGTCGTCGGTGCCCAGCGGGTTTTCCAGCAGGGCCACGCAGCCCAGACCCAGTTTCGCGGCCAGCGCTGCGGTCTGGCGAACGTGGTTCGATTGCAGTGCGCCGGCGGTGATCAAGGTGTCCGCGCCTTGGGCGAGGGCATCGGCGGCGAGGTATTCGAGCTTGCGCAACTTGTTACCGCCCATGGCCAGAGGCGTCAGGTCATCGCGCTTGATGTAGACATCGCGGCCGAGCCAGGTGGACAGGCGCTCGAGTTTTTCCAGTGGGGTCGGTTGGCCGAGCAGGTCAAGGCGGTTAAAGCGGTCCAGCTGTTGTTTGATCGGTTGTGTGGACATGGTTCCGTACTGATGCAAGGAGATGTCAGGACTATAGGCACGCCGATTTACCGGGGCAACCGCCAATCGCTTATAGCCAAATGTGCTTAAGCCAGCACTATCGGTTCTTAATTCGCGCCCGTGGGCTTGCCGTAAAGTAGTCGCCGTTGACGCGGCCAGACAGTCCGGCCGCCCGTGAGGAGTCTTTACCGTGAGCGAGCGTTCCAGCCATTGGCAATTGCAGACCATCGTCAGCCAGCTGCGTACTGCGCGGGATCAGTGGCGGGCACAAAATGGCCGTGCTTCCGGAGAGCAGGGCGGACGCGAGTTGCCGTCCCGTGATGCGATGGCGCAGATTCTGGAAGCCCTGTGCGGCGCACTGTTTCCGATGCGGCTGGGGCCGGTGGATCTGCGTGAGGAGAGCGAGGATTTCTACGTCGGCCATACCCTCGACGTCGCGCTGAATGCATTGCTGGCCCAGGCACGACTCGAACTGCGTTACGTCGCCCGTCACAGTGCTCAGGCCGACACTGAAGTCGAGGCGCAGGCGATCAGGATCATCCAGGATTTCGCCCTCGCGTTGCCGGGCTTGCGCAGCCTGCTCGACACTGATGTGCTGGCCGCCTACCACGGCGATCCGGCGGCGCGCAGCGTCGATGAAGTGCTGCTGTGCTATCCGGGGATTCTGGCGGTGATTCACCATCGTCTGGCTCACCATTTGTATCGCGCGGGCCTGCCGTTGCTGGCGCGGATCAGTTCGGAAATCGCCCACTCGGCGACCGGCATCGATATTCACCCGGGCGCGCAGATCGGCCGCAGTTTCTTCATCGACCACGGGACCGGCGTGGTGATCGGCGAGACCGCGATCATCGGCGAGCGCGTCAGGATTTATCAGGCGGTAACCCTCGGCGCCAAACGCTTCCCGGCGGACGAGGACGGCCAGTTGCAGAAAGGCCATCCACGCCATCCGATCGTCGAGGACGACGTGGTGATTTACGCCGGGGCGACGATCCTCGGACGGATCACCATCGGCAAAGGCTCCACCATCGGCGGCAACGTGTGGCTGACTCGCAGCGTGCCGGCCGGGTGCAACCTGACTCAGGCCAACCTGCAGCATGATGACGGGACGCAGAAGTGAGGCACTAAAGGGCTACCCCTCACCCCAGCCCTCTCCCCGGGGGAGAGGGAGCCGACCGAGGTGTCTGGCGCTGTACATCGACCTGAAACACCGAGTCGATTATGGATTCAGCGAAGCACTTTCACGTCGGCGTATTTCTTGAATATCCCCTAATCAGTCCCTCTCCCTGAGGTGAGGGGGCCTATACATCGATCTGAAAAAACCAGTCGATTATGGATTCGGTACAGCAAGATCAGGTCGGCGAAACTCTCAAGCATCCCCCAATCAGTCCCCTCTCCCCCCGGGAGAGGGTTAGGGTGAGGGCGCTTTTGACTTTGATTTTTCCACTGAACGAATCCGCCCAAACCCCCGTCATACCCAACCTTGAGCTAGCGTACGAAAGGTACCGCTGAGCCCTGCGATTAGTCCTGAGCGTACTATCCATGTTTAACTTGAACGTTCATTCAAGTTAAACCGGCGGTTCGCTGCCCGCTCACAACAGGAGGCTTGCCTTTGCTGAGTCCGATCATTTCAGCCATTTTCCAACCCCTTGAGGTGCACCGTTCATGAGTGCATCGTCCACCCCCGCCAGCGGTCTGGTGCGCATGAATCCGCCGGTGTTCTGGTTCGCCGCGACGGTGATCCTGCTGTTTGGCCTGACGGTCATCGCCATGCCGGAACAGGCCGGCGCCTGGCTTCTCGAAGCGCAAAACTGGGCGGCCAATACGGTCGGCTGGTACTACATGCTCGCGATGACCCTGTATCTGGTCTTCGTGGTGGTCACCGCGTTATCGGGCTACGGCAAGATCAAACTCGGTGCCGACCACGACGAACCCGAATTCAGTTACCTGTCCTGGGCCGGCATGCTGTTCGCCGCCGGGATCAGCATCACGCTGTTTTTCTTCTGCGTGTCCGAACCGCTGACCCACATGCTTCAGCCGCCGCAAGGCGAGGCCGGCACCGCGGAGGCGGCGCGTCAGGCGATGCAGATTCTGTTTCTGCACTGGGGCCTGCACGGCTGGGGCGTGTTCGCCTTTGTCGGCATGGCGCTGGCGTATTTCGCATACCGGCATAACCTGCCGCTGGCGCTGCGCTCGGCGCTGTACCCGCTGATCGGCAAGCGCATCAACGGCCCCATCGGCTACGCCGTGGACGGCTTCGGCATCATCGCCACGGTGTTCGGCCTCGGTGCGGACATGGGCTTCGGCGTGCTCCATCTCAACTCCGGTCTGGACTATCTGTTCGGCATCGCCCACACCCAGTGGATTCAGGTCGGCCTGATCACGCTGATGATGGGCGCGGCGATCATCGTCGCCGTCTCGGGTGTGGATAAAGGCGTGCGGGTCATGTCCGACATCAACATGCT
Source organism: Pseudomonas sp. GW458-11-26-14-LB4 (assembly GCF_059423925.1). NCBI lineage: Bacteria > Pseudomonadati > Pseudomonadota > Gammaproteobacteria > Pseudomonadales > Pseudomonadaceae > Pseudomonas > Pseudomonas sp. GW458-11-26-14-LB4. The sequence continues at coordinate 153,493 of NZ_JBWKYU010000009.1, read as the reverse complement.
GCTGGCCTGTGCGCTGCTGCTGTTCGTGTTGTTCGCCGGCCCTACCCAGCATTTGCTCAACACCCTGATCCAGAACCTGGGCGACTACCTCGGCGCGTTGCCGATGAAGAGTTTCGACCTCTACGCCTACGACAAGCCGAGCGACTGGCTCGGCGGCTGGACGGTGTTCTACTGGGCCTGGTGGATCGCGTGGTCGCCGTTCGTGGGCCTGTTCATCGCACGGATTTCCCGTGGTCGGACCATCCGCGAATTCGTCTTCGGCGTGTTGCTGATTCCGCTCGGTTTCACCCTGGCGTGGATGTCGATCTTCGGCAACAGCGCCATCGACCAGGTGCTCAATCACGGTATGTCGGCGTTGGGCATGTCGGCCCTCGACAACCCGTCGATGACTCTTTACCTGCTGCTGGAAACCTACCCGTGGAGCAAGACCGTCATCGCGGTGACGGTGTTCATCAGCTTCGTGTTCTTCGTCACCTCCGCCGACTCCGGCACCGTGGTGCTCTCGACCCTGTCGGCCAAGGGCGGCAACCCGGATGAAGACGGGCCGAAATGGCTGCGGGTGTTCTGGGGCGCGATGACCGCGCTGGTGACCAGTGCGCTGCTGTTCTCCGGCAGCATCGATGCGTTGAAGTCGGCGGTGGTGCTGACCTCGCTGCCGTTCTCGCTGATTCTGCTGCTGATGATGTGGGGCCTGCACAAGGCGTTCTATCTGGAGTCGCAGAAGCAGATCGCGCAACTGCATTCGCTGGCGCCGGTGTCCGGTTCACGGCGTGGCAAGGGCGGCTGGCGTCAGCGTTTGAGCCAGGCTGTGCACTTCCCGTCGCGCGACGAGGTGTACCGTTTCATGGACACCACCGTGAAACCGGCCATCGAAGAAGTGACGGCCGTGTTCGCCGAGAAAGGCCTGAACGTGGTCACCCAACCGGATCCGGCTCACGACAGCGTCAGCCTGGAAATCGGTCACGGTGAACAGCACCCGTTCATCTACCAGGTGCAGATGCGCGGCTACTTCACGCCGTCGTTCGCCCGTGGCGGCATGGGCTCCAAGCAGCTCAACAATCGCCGCTACTACCGCGCCGAAGTGCACTTGAGCGAGGGCAGTCAGGACTACGATCTGGTTGGTTACACGAAAGAGCAGATCATCAACGACATCCTCGACCAGTACGAACGGCACATGCAGTTCCTGCATCTGGTGCGTTGATCGGAGCAGGGCGCCGGGACGCTTTCAGGTCTCGGCGCTCAGCACCATGAACAACACCATCGCCGCCAGCGGCACGCCATAAACGGCGCTGCCGATCGCAATCTCCGTCCCCAGCGGCTGCCCGGCGTGCACCACGCCGACCGCACCATTGATCACCGTCAACGCCAGCCACAACGCCGCGAACACATAGGCCAGCGTCTGCCGACTGAAGCCGATGCGCTCGCCGATGTAAAACATCAGCGCCAGCAGGATCAGGCCGAAGAAGATGATGATTGCGGTGTGCATGGATGTGCCTGCGGGATGTGCGGTGTTTGATCGGACGCTTTCGCGGGCAAGCCCGCGAAGGCGCCACCTCGGTTTCATTTAGAGCATAGCCAAACCCGCCCACGCCATATTCGTCAGGTACTTTCCCGCTCAATGACCGTGCATTGCAGCAGATTCAACCGCTGCACCTCATCACTCGGCAGCACGCCCAGACTTTCCAGCACCCGCGTCGCCGCCAGTACGCCGATCTCCAGCGCGGGCGGTTTGATCGTGCTCAGGCTCGGCAGCAGCATCTCGGCGAACGGGTAGTCGCCAAAGCCGAGGACGGCGCAGTCTTCGGGGATGTTGAGGCCGGCGCGTTGTCCGGCGAGCAGGCCGCCAGCGGCGAGGTTGTCGTTGGCGAAGATGATCGCGTCCGGGCGTGGGGAGGCTTTCATCAGTGCTTCCATCGCTTGCTTGCCGGCCTCGAACGGGGCGCGATCGGCGTCGGGTGCGAATACCCAGGGCTCAAGTCCTAGCTTGCGCACTGTCGCGGCGTAACCGTCGCGGCGTTCCAGTGCGCTGAAGTCGCCGGGTGCGCTGTTCTGCACGAAGGCGATGCGTCGATAGCCTTTGTCGTGCAGATAACGAGCGGCGCTGACACCTACTTCGAAGTGAGAAAAGCCGATCTGCATCGGCTCACGCTCCGGTTGGTAATCCCAGGTTTCGATCACCGGGATATCTGCCTCGGCGAGCATCTTTTCCGTGCCCGCGCTATGGAAGTGACTGGTGACCACCAACGCTGCCGGCGACCAGCCGAGGAATGCCCGCACCGCGTTTTCTTCCTGCTCGGCGCTGAAGTAACTCGAGGCCAGAAGTAGCTGATAGCCGTGACGGCTGAGGGTGTCGCTGAAGCCCTGAATGGTGTTGGCGAAGATCGGCCCGGAGATGTTCGGGATCACCATGCCGACGATTTTCCCCCGCGCCGAGGCGAGCCCGCCGGCCACCAGATTCGGCACGTATCCCAGCTCGGCGACCACCGCCGCGATCCGTTCGCGGCGTTCGGGCGAGACCTGTTCCGGCTGGTTGAAGTAGCGCGACACGGTGATCGCCGAAACACCGGCCTGGCGCGCCACCGCGTTGAGGGTCACGCGACCGGCGCCACGGCGTTTGCGGGGCTTTTCTTCGCTCAAGGCTCGATCCTTCTTAAAAACCAAAACGCATATAAAAGTAATTTTTCAGTATTGGACGGTCTATGTCCGGCTTGCCAATACTGGCGATGTTAGCGCTAACAAAGCGCGTTGTCTGCTACTCGCTCGAGCGAATGCCCAAGACACCGAGACAGGCGCTGTCGTCGCAGAACGGCAGCGGTTCAGGGCAACTTTTCGAGCGGGCAAACATGCACAACATTCCTGGGGCGACACATAAACTGGCGCAATCGATCCGCGCTGCGGGCTGGCTACTCACCGGGCTGGCTGCGCTGCCGCTGCCCGCCGCGTTCGCCGCGGACAGCACCGATCAGGAGCCGACACTCAAGTCCGTCACGGTCACCGCCACCCGCCGCGAAGAGTCGCTGCAAAAGGTGCCGGTGGCGGTGTCGGTGATCGACGGCGAGCAGCTGGAACGCGACAACCGCAACAGCGTGGCGAGCATCGTCCAGCAGGTGCCGTCGCTGAATTTCCGCACTGGCGCATCGAACAAGGACACCTCGTTGTTCGTGCGCGGCGTGGGGACGATTTCCACCTCGCCGGGCGTCGAACCGACGGTGGCCACGGTGATTGATGGCGTGGTTTATGCGCGCCCCGGCCAATCCACTCTCGATCTGCTGGACCTGGAACGCGTCGAAGTCCTGCGCGGCCCGCAAGGCACGCTGTTCGGCAAGAACGCCTCGGCCGGTGTGCTGAACATCACCAGCAAGGCGCCGACCGCCGAGACCCACGGCTACATCGATCAGTCGTACTACAGCGGCAACGAAAGCCGCACCCGTTTCGGCATCGGCGGCAGCCTGATTCCGGACACGCTCAAGGGCTCGATCAGCACCTTGTTCGGCAGCTACGACGGCAACGTCGACAACCAGCACAACGGTCAGGAGGTCAACGGCTACAACCATCGCGGCGTGCGCGGCAAACTGGAATTCACTCCGAACGACGACATCACCTTCACCCTGATTGCCGACTACATGCAGTCCCACGATGACGGCCCGAACGGCGTCGTGACCAAGGCACTGACCCCGGCCTTCGCCAATGCGCTGAGTCCGGTGAGTGCCACCAGCCACAATCGCGACATCAACACCGACACCCGCTCCCACGTCGAGGACACCAACAAGGGCCTGTCCGGCCAGCTCGACTGGCAACTGGGGAATTACACCCTGACCTCGATCACCGCGTGGCGTGGCTGGGACAACACTCAGTATCAGGACGGCGACCGCCTCGGTACGGTAACGGCCGCGTTCCCCGGCACAGCGGACAAGGGCGATCTGGCGTTCGACCAGTACTCGCAGGAGCTGCGTCTGGCGTCGCCGAAAGGCGAGTTCCTCGAATACGTCGGGGGCCTGTTCTACATGCACGGCAAGGACGAGGAAACCTATCAGCGCACGCTGACCACCACCACGCGCACTGATCGCGGCGTCGCCGATTACAGCACCACCAGCGACAGCTACGCAGTGTTCGGCGAGAGCACGCTGAACTTCACCTCGGATTTGCGTGGCATCGCCGGCTTGCGCTATACCCACGACGATCTGGAATACGATCACCGTCGTGTTTCCACTTCCGCCACAACTGTCAGCGGCATTCAACCGGCGACCCGCAGTTCCGGCTCGGTGGATGAGGACGGCTGGTCCGGTCGGCTCGGTTTGCAGTACGACCTGAGCGATTCCGTCACCACCTACCTGACCTACTCGCGCGGCTACAAAGGCCCGGCCTACAACGTGTTCTTCAACATGCAGCCGCGCGACACCGAAGCGCTGAAACCGGAAACCTCCAACACCTGGGAGGCGGGGATCAAGGCTTCGTCCTGGAACAATCGCCTGACCACCAACCTCGCGGTTTTCCACAGCGACTACGACAACTACCAGGCGAACTTTTTCGACACCGTCGCCGGGCAAGTCGTAACGCGCCTGATCAACGCCGGCAGCGTCAGCACCGAGGGCGTGGAACTTGATTTCGCCCTGCAGGCGACCCAGCAACTGAAGTTCTCCGGCGCGCTGGCCTACACCCGCGCTCGTATCGACGAGTTCGCCTGCCCGGCGGGCGCGGCGGCGTCGTGCAACGTCAACGGCAAACCGCTGCCGTTCAGCCCGGACTGGAAAAGCTACGTGCGCGCCGACTACACGATCCCGCTGGATAACGGCCTGGATATCGAACTCGGCACCGATTACAGCTGGCAGAGCGAAGTGCAGTACGACATCAGCCAGAACGCCGACACCAAGCAGGGCGCCTACGGCCTCTGGAACGCCAGCGTGGCCCTGGCCGATTACACCAACGGCTGGCGCGTGGCGTTGCTGGGCAAGAACCTGACCGACAAGTCGTATTCGCCATTGCTCGCCAGCGGTGGCAACTACATCTACCGCGCCGTGCCTCGCGACGACGAGCGCTACTTCGGCGTGCAACTGCGCAAGGACTTCTGAGATGAGCAGACAGCTGAAACTCGGCGCGTTCCTCATGGCCACCGGGCACCACGTTGCCGCGTGGCGTCACCCGGAAGTGCCGGCCAACGCCGGGCTGGATTTCGCCCATTACAAACGCCTGGCGCAGATTGCCGAGGCGGCGAAATTCGACACCTTGTTCGTCGCCGACAGCGTCGCCGCCCCGACCCAGGACATCGCCAGCCGCATGGCCCGTTCGGATCACTTCGAACCGCTGACGTTGCTCTCGGCGTTGAGCGCAGTGACCGAGCACATCGGCCTGATCGCCACCGCCACCACCAGCTACAACGAGCCGTACCACGTGGCGCGCAAGTTCGCTTCGCTCGATCACCTGTCCGGCGGGCGAGCGGGGTGGAACTTGGTGACCTCCGACAACGCCGCCGAAGCGCAGAATTTTGGCCGCGACGAACACATCGGTCACGCCGAACGCTACAGCCGCGCCCGGGAATTTCATCAGGTGGTCACCGGGCTCTGGGACAGTTGGCAGGACGACGCCTTCATCCGCGACAAAGCCAGCGGCGCGTATTACGACCCGGAAAAACTGCACGTGCTGGATCACGTCGGCGAGCACTTCCGGGTCAAGGGCCCGCTGAATGTCGCGCGTTCGCCACAGGGTCAGCCGGTGATCTTGCAGGCCGGCTCGTCGGAAACCGGACGTGAACTGGCGGCGCAGACGGCCGAAGTGGTGTTCACCGCGCAGACTTCACTGGCCAGTGCTCAGGCGTTTTACGCCGACCTCAAGGGACGCTTGCCGAAGTACGGACGCAGTGCCGATTCGCTGAAAATCATGCCCGGCGTATTCGTCGTGGTCGGGCAGACGGAAGCCCAAGCGCAGGAAAAATGTGAAACGTTTCAGCAATTGGTCGAACCCGAGGTTGGCGTCGCCCTTCTTGGGCGTATGCTGGGCAACTTCGATCTGTCGAAGTACCCGCTGGACGGGCCGCTGCCGGAATTGCCGCTGACTGACAGCGGCCAGCAAAGCCGACAGAAACTGCTGACCGAACTGGCCGGCCGGGAGCATCTGACCCTGGCCGAACTGGGCCGCAGAATCGCCGGCGGTCGCGGGCATTACAGCATCGTCGGCACACCGTCGCAGATTGCCGACCGTTTGCAGGAATGGTTCGAGCAGGGCGCGGCGGACGGTTTCAACGTGCTGGTGCCGCACCTGCCTGGCGGGCTCGAAGACTTCGCCAATGGCGTGGTTCCGGAACTGCAACGGCGTGGGCTGTTCAGAACCGAATACGAGGGCCGGACCTTGCGCCAGAACCTTGGCCTTGCCCGGCCCGGCAACAGATTTGCGTAGCAATCGACACCCGATTCAAGACCGACAAGAGAGGATTCGATGACTTACACCGCTGCCGAGAATCGCTACAACTCCATCCCTTACCGCCGCGTCGGACGCAGCGGTCTGGTGCTGCCGGCGCTGTCCCTGGGCCTGTGGCACAACTTCGGCGACAGCACGCCGATCGACACCCAGCGCTCGTTGCTGCGCACGGCGTTCGATCTGGGGATCAACCACTTCGACCTGGCCAACAACTACGGCCCGCCCTACGGCAGCGCCGAGACCAATTTCGGCCGTCTGCTGCGCGAAGACTTCAAGCAGTATCGCGACGAACTGATCATCTCCAGCAAGGCCGGCTGGGACATGTGGCTCGGCCCTTACGGTCAGGGCGGCGGCTCGCGCAAATACGTGCTGGCGAGCCTCGACCAGAGCCTGCAACGCCTGGGCCTGGACTATGTGGATATCTTCTATTCGCACCGCTTCGATCCGGACACCCCGCTGGAAGAAACCGCCAGCGCCCTCGCCACTGCGGTGCAGCAGGGCAAGGCGTTGTACATCGGTATCTCGTCGTACTCCGGGGTGAAAACCCGCGAAATCGCCGCGTTGCTCAAAGAGTGGAAAGTGCCGCTGTTGATTCACCAACCGGCGTACAACCTGCTCAACCGCTGGGTGGAAAAGGACCTGCTCGACACCACCGACGAACTCGGCACCGGCGTGATTGCATTCACCCCGCTGGCGCAAGGCCTGCTGACCGACAAGTACCTCAACGGCGTGCCGGCGGATGCGCGGGTCAATCGTCCGGGCGGTGGCTCGTTGCTGTCTTCGCACTTGTCCGAGGCCAACATTGCTCATGTGCGGGCGTTGAATGAAATCGCCAAACGTCGTGGGCAGAGCCTGGCGCAACTGGCGCTGGCGTGGACACTTCGGGATCCTCGGGTGACTTCGGCGCTGATCGGCGCGAGCCGGCCGGAGCAGATTGTCGAGAACGTCGGGGCGTTGAAGAATCTGAGCTTCAGTGCGGAAGAGTTGGCGGAGATTGACCGGTTTGCTCAGGAGGGCGGGATCAATCTTTGGGAGAAGCCTTCGACGGCGGAGTGATCGAAACTGGGGTGGGTCAGATAGATCCCCCCTCACCCCAGCCCTCCCGAAACGTCGGACCGCCCCCAGGGGGGCGAGGGGGAAAGGGAGCAAATCTCCGTGCTTTTCAAACCTGAGTTCGATTCGATATTTCAGGTCGGTGTATAGCGACAAAACACCTCGGTCAGTCCCCTCTCCCTCCGGGAGAGGGTTAGGGTGAGGGGGCTCTTGATTTTGCTCTGGCGTTAAAGGCTCAACGAAAAAACGGCACATCCCCCAACACCGTAGCCCGCTGCATCACCCGCCGCGCCGGCCGGTAGTCATCCACCGCGTAATGCTGGGTCACGCGGTTATCCCAGAATGCAATGTCATCCTTCTGCCAGCGCCAGCGAATGGTGAATTCCGGCCGCGTCGCGTGCGCAAACAAGAACTTCAACACCGCTTCGCTCTCGGTTTCCGACAGCTCATTGATCTTCGACGTGAACCCTTCGTTGACGAACAGCGAACGCCGTCCGCTCACCGGATGCGTGCGAATCACCGGGTGCGACAGCGGTGGATTTTTGCGCCTCGCGGCTTCCCACTGCGCCAGTGCTTCCGGCGTGTTGCCGTAGCGCTCCAGCGGGAAGGATCGGGTGAAATCGTGAGTCGCAGTCAGCCCTTCAAGCAGCGCTTTCATCGGCGCCGACAGCGCCTCATACGCGGCAATCCCGCTGGCCCACAATGTGTCGCCACCGAATTCCGGCAGCAGCTTGGCGCTGAGCACCGCGCCCATGGCCGGGGTCGGCAGGAAGGTCACGTCGGTGTGCCAGATCGCGTTGTCGCGCACGTCGGTGACGGCGGTGTCGAGGATCAGCACTTCCGGCTGTTCCGGCACGTTCGGGTAGATCGGGTGAATGTGCAGATCGCCGAAGTAAGCGGCGAAACGCGCCTGCTGCGACGGCTCGATCGGTTGATTACGGAAGAACAGCACCTGGTATTTGAGCAGTGCCTGCTCGATGGCGTCGCGCTGTTCCAGGTTCAGCGGCTGGCTGATGTCGACGCCGCTGATCTGTGCGCCGAGGGCCGAGCTTAAAGGGGTGATGTTCAGGCTGCTCATGGTGGTTCTCTTCAATTCCGGGGCCCCGAAACTGTCGGGGTAGTCAGTGCTGAAAAATCAGTGGGCCTGGCCGTGCCACGGCACCAGTTTGCGTTGCAGGGCGCGCAGGCCCATCTCCATCGCGAAGGCGATCAGGGCGATGACCAGAATCCCCAGCACCACCACATCGGTGACCAGGAACTGCGCCGCCGACTGCACCATGAAGCCCAGGCCGCTGGTGGCCGCGATCAGTTCGGCAGCGACCAGCGTCGACCAGCCGACACCCAGACCAATGCGCACACCGGTCAGAATGTCTGGCAGGGCGCTTGGCAAAATCACATGGCGGATCAGTTGTGCGCGAGTGGCGCCCAGCGACTGTGCGGCGCGCAATTTGGCCGGGTCGACGGTGCGCACGCCGGTGGCGGTGGCAATCGCGATCGGGGCAAAAATCGCCAGATAGATCAGCAGCACTTTCGACAACTCGCCGATGCCGCACCAGATCACGATCAGCGGCAAATAGGCGAGCGGCGGAATCGGCCGGTAGAACTCGATCAGCGGATCGAGCACACCACGGGCGATGCGGTTGGCGCCGATGGCAATGCCCACCGGCACCGCGGTCAGAATCGCAAAACCGAGGCCCAGGCCGATGCGGCTCAGACTGGCGCCCAGGTGCTGCCACAACGTCGAATCCATGTAGCCCGTGGTCGCCAGCAACCAGCCTTTTTGCAGCACGGCGGACGGTGGCGGCAGGAACAGCGGTTCGATCAGGCCGGTGGCGGTCACGGCCCACCAGATCACCAGCAACGCGAACAGGGTCAGCAGGCTGATCCAGCGGGTGCTGAGGCTGCGGCGCACGGGAATCGCCACTGACGTGGCGGCGGGTTTCACGGCGGTGGCGGAAACGTCGTAACTGCTCATGCGCGCTCCTGCCGCTGAACGGCGCTGCGTTGCGAGAACACTTTGGCCAGCACGTGTTCGCGGGTTTCGATGAAGCGCGGATCGGACTTGATCGCCCGCGCCGATTCGCCGGCGGCGTAGCGCTGGCCGAAGTCGAGGTGCAGGCGCTCGACGATCTGCCCCGGATTCGGCGCGAGCAGAATCAGGTCAGTGGCGAGGAACACCGCTTCTTCAATGTCGTGGGTAATCAGGAACACCGGTTTGGCGGTGCGTTGCCAGACTTGCAGCAACAGCTCCTGCATCTGTTCGCGGGTGAAGGCGTCGAGGGCGCCGAAGGGTTCGTCCATCAGCAACACACGCGGATCGGCGGCGAGGGCGCGGGCCAGGCCAACGCGTTGCTTCTGGCCGCCGGAAAGCTGCCAGATGCGACGGTGTTCAAAACCGGAAAGGTCGACCAGTGCGAGCATTTCCCGAGCGCGCTGTTCGCGTTTGTCCTTGGCCACACCGGCCAGTTCCAGACCGAAAGCGACGTTGGCCAGCACGTCCTGCCAGGGCAACAGGGCGTCGTCCTGGAACACCACGCCGCGTTCGGCGCTCGGACCTTTGACCGGCACGTTGTCGAGGGTGATGCGGCCGGCGCTCGGTTCGACGAAACCGGCAATCAGGTTCAACAGCGAAGTCTTGCCACTGCCGGACGGGCCGAGGGCCACCAGCAATTGCTGAGGGCCGAGGGTCAGGGAAATGTCGGACAGTACCGGTTCCGGGCTGCCGGGATACTGTGCGCTGATGCGCTCCAGCTGTAGCAAGGCCATCGCAGTTAACTCCCGATCAATTGGTGATGTACTTGGCGCTGACGTACGGCGCGTAGTCCGGCAGTACCGCTTCGACCTTGCCTTGCTCCTTGAGGAACGCAGCGGTGTCAGTGATGGCTTTGGTGGTCGGAGCGCCGAGGTCGCTGACTTGATCCGCTGCCAGCGGGTAGACGTTGCCTTGCAGCAGCAATGGGATGTCGCTGGCTTTGGCGCCGGAGAGTTTCACCAGCTTGTCGACGTTGCTCTGATTGGCCAGCCAGGCTTTCGGATCCTTGCGGTAGTCGGCGTAGGCGTCGAGGGTGACCTTGGCGAAGGCGGTGACGATTTCCGGGTGCTTCTCGGCGAAGTCCTTGCGCACGATCCAGGCGTCGAAGGTCGGTGCGCCAAACTTGGCCAGTTCACCGGAAGTGATCAGCACTTTGCCGTTTTCCTTGGCCACACCCAGCGCCGGATCCCAAACGTAGGTGGCGTCGATGTCACCGCGTTTCCACGCAGCAATGATCGCTGGCGGGGCGAGGTTGAGGACGGTGACTTTTGATGGGTCGATGTTCCAGTGCTTCAGCGCGGCGAGCAGGCTGTAGTGACCGGTGGACACAAACGGCACGGCGATTTTCTTGCCGACCAGATCCTGCGGGGTCTTGATGCCGGAGCCGTCGCGGGCGACCAGTGCTTCGGCGGCGCCGATCTGGGTGGCGATGAGGAAGGTTTCCACCGGGACTTTGCGGGTGATTGCAGCGGTCAGCGGGCTGGAACCGAGGTAGCCGATCTGCACGTCGCCGGAGGCGATGGCGGCGATGATGTCGGCACCGTTATCGAATTTGCGCCAGTTGATGTCGGCCTTGGTGGCTTTCTCATAGGCGCCGTCGGCCTGGGCGACTTTCGCCGGGTCAACGGTGGTCTGGTAGGCGACGGTGAGGTCGGCGGCCTGAGCCAGGAAACTCGCAGCAGCCAGAGAGGCCACGGCCAGCAGGCGAAGCGGGAAATTCAGTTTCATTGAAGAGCTCCATATCAGGCGACCGAGCGTCGGCGTGAAAGGAGACTAAATGATCTAAGAATCTAAAAATAAATAACTTTTTAGAATGAGCTTATGAGCGGAAAAATCTAAGCGTGGGAGAGTGGGGGCTTTTCGGATTATCGGTTCGGACTTGAAATCCTTACCCCCTCACCCCAGCCCTCTCCCCCAAGGGGGCGAGGGGGAAAGGGAGCCGATCGAGGGCTTTTCACAATCGGAGTTCGGCTCGGTATTTCAAGTCGGCGTAGCTCTGATAAACACTGCGGTCAGTCCCCTCTCCCACCGGGAGAGGGCTAGGGTGAGGGGGCTGCGATCCAACGCCGATCAATCAGTTGCTGATCGCCAAAATACTCGCCTGATACGACCCGACAAACACGTCGAAATCGCCCACCTCGTTCTGCTCAAGGTCAGCCTGTTGCGCCAGCGACGAACGCGCCAGTTCTTCAAACTTCGCCTGTTCCTCAGCCGCCAACGGTTCGCTGCGGAAGAACTCGGCGTGGGCCTGGCTCTGGCGCAGGGAGAATTGCGCGAAGCTTTCCTTGTGCGTGGCCATCGCCGCCAGCACCTGAGCCGAAGGCGTCAGGGACGAATCCTTGACCTTGGCCAGTTGCGCATCGAGCGCCTTGCTGTGGGCATCGCCGCCGTGGCTTTGATCCAGCAGCGCCGCCAGCGGAGCGATTTTTTCCAGCAGTTCGGCGGCCCATTCCTTCAGCTCCACCGGTTGGCCGTCGCGCTGCAATTGCAGGCCCGGACGGCGACCTTCCTTGACCACGCTGAGGAAGTTGGAGGTGGCGTTGCCGCAGGAGTTGTTGGTCAGCAGCGGGCTTTCGTTCAGCGCGCAGTACAGCAGGAACGCGTCGAGGAAGCGCGACTCGGTGAGGTCGATGCCCATCGGCAGGAACGGGTTGATGTCCAGGCAGCGTACTTCGACGTACTGAATGCCACGGGCCATCAAGGCCTGGATCGGCCGCTCGCCGGTGTAGGTCACGCGTTTCGGGCGGATGTTGGAGTAGTACTCGTTTTCGATCTGCAGGATGTTGGTGTTCAGTTGCACCCACTCGCCATCCTGGTGCGTGCCGACTTCGACGTACGGCGCGTACGGCGTGGCCACCGCTTTGCGCAGGCTGTCGGTGTAGCTCGCCAGGTCGTTGTAGCAAGGGGTCAGACCGGCCTGGGCGTTGCTCTGGTAACCGAGGTCGCTCATGCGCAGGCTGGTGGCGTAGGGCAGGTACAGGGTGTCCGGATCCAGCTGTTCCAGCTGGTGCGCACGACCGCGCAGGAAACCCGCGTCCAGCGCCGGCGAAGCACCGAACAGGTACATCAGCAGCCAACTGTAGCGGCGGAAGTTACGGATCAGCGCGATGTAAGACGACGACTGGAAATCCCGGTCGGTGCCGACGAAGCCTTCGGCTTCCTTGAGCAACGGCCAGAGTTTTTCCGGCAGGGAGAAGTTGTAGTGAATCCCGGCTATGCACTGCATGGTCTTGCCGTAACGCAGGGCCAGGCCCTTGCGGTAGACGTACTTGAGCTGACCGATGTTGGAGGTGCCGTAATAGGCGATCGGGATGTCTTCCTCGGCCGGCAACGGGCACGGCATCGATGGACTCCACAGGTACTCGTTGCCGAGCTTGCTGTAGGCGAAGCGATGAATCTTGTCCAGGCTCGCCAGGGTATCGGCCGGGTCTGGCAGGGCAGGCGTGATGAACTCCAGCAGCGACTCGGAATAGTCGGTCGTGATCTGTTCGTTGGTCAGCGCGGAACCCAGGGCTTCAGGGTGCGGCGTTTGGGCCAGGCGGCCTTCGCCGTTCACGCGCAGGCATTCACGTTCGATACCGTGAAGGCACTGCTCAAGCAGAGAGAGGTTAGCGCGCTCGCCGAGCAGAGCCAGGCGGCGGTTGAGAAGTTCGCTCAATTTGGATTCCTTCACGCGTCAGTCGCCCCAATATGGGGGTGGGCAGGACGGTCTACAAGGGTGAAGTTGAAACTGGCGTTTTCGCCTGGTTTTCGGGCCATGAAAGCCCCATTGGAAACGCCAACTTCAGTCCCTGAATCTGGCAGACGCGGGCGAGGAAAACTCCGACGCTGCGATCACAGCGCCGAAATTAACTCAAAATGATGAACAACATCTACAGGACAGCGAACGTGCCTTGCGCTTTTGCGACCAGTTTGTCGCCCTGCATCACGTCGGCTTCGACCACCAGCGTGCGCCGGCCCGGGTGGATCACCCGCGCCGTGCACATCACCTCGCCTTCGGAGACGGCGCGGATGTAGTTGATCTTGCACTCGATGGTCGCGCTCTGCTGGTCAAAGCCGTGGGTGCTGGAGCAGGCCAGCCCCATGGCGATATCGACCAGACTGAACAGCGCGCCGCCGTGCAGCTTGCCGCCGCGATTGCGCAGTTCGGGTTCCAGCGCCAGGGCGACTTGCGCCACCCCGGTTTCCAGGCTGTGCAGGCGGCAGCCCAACAGCTTGAAAAACGCGCTCTCGACGAGCCCGGCTGGCATATCCATCAGCGTTTCTTCAACTGCTTGGCGTTGGCAAACAACGACGCCATCGCGTTATTGGCTGGAGCCGCCGGGGTGCTTTCCTTGCGTGGCGCCGAACCCTGCGACTGGCGTGGCGCCGAGCCCGGACGCGAGCCACGGGCACCGTCGATCTTCTCGCCCGGGGTGTCGCTCATGCGCATCGACAGGCCGACGCGCTTGCGCGGGATGTCGACTTCCATGACCTTCACTTTCACCACGTCACCGGCCTTCACCGCTTCGCGCGGATCCTTGATGAACTTCTCCGACAGCGCCGAAATGTGCACCAGACCGTCCTGATGCACGCCGATGTCGACGAACGCACCGAACGCGGTCACGTTGGTCACCACGCCTTCGAGGATCATCCCCAGTTGCAGGTCCTTCAGGTCCTCGACGCCTTCCTGGAACTCGGCAGTCTTGAACTCCGGACGCGGGTCGCGGCCCGGTTTTTCCAGTTCCTGCAGAATGTCGGTGACGGTTGGCAGACCGAAAGTCTCGTCGGTGAATTTCTTCGGATCCAGACGCTTGAGGAACACCGCGTCACCGATCAGCGAGCGAATGTCGCGGTCGGTTTCAGCGGCGATGCGTTGTACCAGCGGATAGGCTTCCGGGTGAACGGCCGAGGAATCCAGCGGGTTGTCGCCGTTCATCACACGCAGGAAGCCGGCGGCCTGTTCGAAGGTTTTCTCGCCCAGACGCGCGACTTTCTTCAAGGCCGCGCGGGTCTTGAACGCGCCGTGTTCGTCACGGTGGGCCACGATGTTTTGCGCCAGGGTCGCGTTGAGGCCGGAGATCCGCGCCAGCAGCGCCACGGAGGCAGTGTTTACGTCCACGCCCACGGCGTTCACGCAGTCCTCGACCACGGCGTCCAGACCGCGCGCCAGTTTCAGCTGCGACACGTCGTGCTGGTACTGGCCGACACCGATGGATTTCGGATCGATTTTCACCAGTTCGGCCAGCGGATCCTGCAGACGACGGGCGATCGATACCGCGCCACGGATCGACACGTCCAGATCCGGGAATTCCTTGGCTGCCAGTTCCGATGCCGAATACACCGATGCGCCGGCTTCGGAGACCATGACCTTGGTCATTTTCATCGCCGGGTATTTTTTGATCAGTTCGATCGCCAGCTTGTCGGTTTCACGGCTGGCAGTGCCGTTGCCGATAGCAATCAGGTCGACCGAATGCTTGGCGCACAGGGCGGCCAGAATCGCGATGGTCTGATCCCATTTGTTGTGCGGCACGTGCGGGTAAACCGTGGCGTGATCCAGCAGCTTGCCGGTGGAGTCGACCACCGCAACCTTGCAACCGGTACGCAGGCCCGGGTCGAGGCCCAGAGTCGCGCGCGGACCGGCCGGGGCGGCCAGCAGCAGGTCGTGCAGGTTGTGGGCGAACACGTTGATCGCTTCGGTTTCGGCGCCGTCGCGCAGCTCGCCCAGCAAGTCGGTTTCCAGGTGGGTGTAGAGCTTGACCTTCCAGGTCCAGCGCACCACTTCGCTCAGCCATTTGTCGGCCGGACGGTTCTGGTTCTGGATGCCGACGTGCTGGCCGATCATGCCTTCGCACGGGTGCAGGGTGCCCGGCAGCTCTTCGCCGACTTTCAGCGCGGAGCTGAGAATGCCTTCGTTGCGGCCACGGAAAATCGCCAGCGCGCGGTGCGACGGCATGCTTTTCAGCGGTTCGTCGTGTTCGAAGTAATCGCGGAATTTCGCGCCTTCCTCTTCCTTGCCGGCGATCACGCGGGCACTGAGGGTGGCTTCCTGCTTCAGGTAGGTGCGCAGTTTTTCCAGCAGGTTGGCGTCTTCGGCGAAGCGCTCCATGAGGATGTACTTGGCGCCTTCCAGTGCAGCCTTGGCATCGGCCACGCCTTTTTCGGCGTCGACGAAGCGCGCGGCTTCGGTTTCCGGGGTCAGCGACGGGTCGTTGAACAGGCCGTCGGCCAGTTCGCCGAGGCCGGCTTCCAGGGCTATCTGGCCCTTGGTGCGGCGCTTCTGCTTGTACGGCAGGTACAAGTCTTCGAGGCGGGTCTTGGTGTCGGCGAGTTTGATTTCGCGCTCCAGCTCAGGGGTGAGTTTGCCCTGCTCCTGAATGCTGGAAAGAATGCTGATGCGCCGTTCGTCGAGTTCTCGCAGGTAGCGCAGACGCTCTTCCAGATGACGCAGTTGGGTGTCATCGAGGCTGCCGGTCACTTCTTTCCGGTAACGGGCGATGAAGGGAACGGTAGAGCCTTCATCGAGTAGCGCGACGGCCGCTTCGACCTGTTGTGGGCGTACGCCGAGTTCCTCGGCGATGCGGCTGTTGATGCTGTCCATAAAACCACCTGACAAATTGTGAAAGCAGTCTCGCAGGCGCGTAAATAAAGGCCCGGAGTCTGGTGGGGCGGCTTGATGCTGGCCGCTGCCTGGGTCAAAAGGCATCCCATTGACCCGTGAAATCGAACAATTACTGCGGCGCCCATGAAAATAAGGGACGGCCACCTGCGGTAACGATTCAGACGTTGCCTGACACAAAAGGCCGCGCATTATAACCAGCGTTCTGTCATTCGGGGGCGACGCAGTCTGTAGGCACAAGCCCCGGTTTTCTGGCAGTGAAGGAAAAATCTGCTAACAATGCACACGGTGCGTATAACGGCAGCTACGCCATAATGCGCGCCGAGCTAAAAGGAGCATCCAATGAGCAGCACTGCACAAACTGCTGAAGGCGAAAAAATTCTCATCGTTGACGACGATCCGGGGCTGAGCAGCCTGCTGGAACGCTTTTTCGTCAGCAAGGGCTACCGTGCCCGCGCCGTACCGAATACCGAGCAGATGGATCGTCTGCTGTCGCGTGAAGTGTTCAACCTGGTCGTCCTCGACCTGATGCTGCCGGGCGAAGACGGCCTGACCGCTTGCCGCCGCCTGCGGGGCGCGAACAATCAGATTCCGATCATCATGCTTACCGCCAAGGGCGACGAACTGAGCCGTATCAAGGGCCTGGAACTGGGCGCCGACGATTACCTGGCCAAGCCCTTCAACCCGGACGAGCTGATGGCTCGCGTCAAAGCCGTGCTGCGCCGTCAGGCCGCGCCGGTGCCGGGCGCGCCGGGCAGTGAAGAAGAAAACGTCACGTTCGGCGATTACGTGCTGTCCCTGGCTACCCGCGAACTCAAGCGCGGCGACGAAGTGCACATGCTCACCACCGGTGAGTTTGCGGTACTCAAGGCCCTGGTGATGAACGCTCGTCAGCCGCTGACCCGCGACAAGCTGATGAACCTGGCCCGTGGCCGTGAGTGGGATGCCCTTGAGCGTTCCATCGACGTGCAGATTTCCCGTCTGCGCCGGATGATCGAACCCGATCCGTCCAAGCCGCGCTACATCCAGACCGTCTGGGGTGTCGGCTACGTGTTCGTGCCGGATGGCAACTCCACCAAGTGATGGGTGATTTGTAGGAGCGGGTCTGCGGGAAATGGTCGGAAACGCCGTCAGCGCAGACTCGCAATCCGCAATATGCGAGCATTGCTCGCTCCTGCAAGTGTGTAGCGGTTATCCATGAAAACCCCCGTCTGGTTCCCCCAAAGTTTTTTCTCCCGCACCCTGTGGCTGGTGCTCATCGTCGTATTGTTTTCCAAGGCATTGACCCTGGTTTATCTGTTGATGAACGAGGACGTGCTGGTGGATCGCCAATACAGTCACGGCGTCGCCCTGACGTTGCGTGCCTACTGGGCCGCCGACGAAGAGAACCGCGCGAAAATCGCCGATGCCGCGACCCTGATCCGCGTGGTCGGTGCCGGTGTGCCGGAAGGCGAACAGCACTGGCCGTACAGCGAAATCTACCAGCGGCAGATGCAGGCGGAACTGGGTGCCGACACCGAAGTGCGCTTGCGCATGCACTCGCCGCCGGCCTTGTGGGTTCGCGCGCCGAGCCTGGGGGATGGCTGGCTGAAAGTCCCGCTGTATCCACACCCGTTGCGTGGCCAGAAAATCTGGAACGTGCTCGGCTGGTTCCTGGCGATCGGCCTGCTGTCCACGGCGTCTGCGTGGATTTTTGTCAGCCAGCTCAACCAGCCACTGAAGCGTCTGGTCTACGCTGCCCGGCAACTCGGCCAGGGCCGCAGCGTGCGCCTGCCTATCAGCGACACCCCCAGCGAAATGGCCGAGGTTTATCGCGCCTTCAACCAGATGGCCGAAGACGTCGAGCAGGCCGGTCGCGAGCGTGAGCTGATGCTGGCGGGGGTATCCCATGACCTGCGGACGCCGCTGACCCGTTTGCGGCTGTCACTGGAGTTGATGGGCGATCGCACCGACCTGACCGACGACATGGTGCGCGACATCGAAGACATGGACGCGATCCTCGACCAGTTCCTCGCCTTCATTCGTGATGGTCGGGACGAGTCGGTGGAGGAGGTGGATCTCAGCGATCTGGTGCGTGAAGTGGCGGCGCCCTATAACCAGACCGAAGAGAAAGTGCGCCTGCGCCTGGAACCGATTCAGCCGTTCCCGCTGCGTCGGGTGTCGATGAAGCGCTTGCTGAACAACCTGATCGGCAACGCGTTGAATCATGCCGGCGGCAGCGTGGACGTCGCGGCCTATGTGTCCGGTGACACCAGTGCGCCGTATGTGGTGCTGAGCGTGATGGACCGTGGGGCGGGGATCGATCCTTCCGAACTTGAGGCGATCTTCAACCCGTTCACCCGTGGCGATCGTGCCCGGGGCGGGAAGGGCACCGGGCTGGGCTTGGCGATCGTCAAGCGGATTGCGTCGATGCACGGCGGCAATGTCGAACTGCGCAACCGCTCCGGTGGCGGGCTGGAAGCACGGGTCCGGTTGCCGCTGGGATTGATGCTGCCAAGAGATGCCGTTTAACGGCAGTCTCAAGCTACAAGCTACAAGCTACAAGCTACAAGCTACAAGCTACAAGCTACAAGCTACAAGCTACAAGCTACAGCGGCTTTTACTCGCCACTTGCAGCTTGTAGCTCGCCGCTGTTTTTTATCCCTTGCCTTTTGTGCGGGTCATGTTCGGCCCGCCATTCTTCTCGAGATGCTCGATGATGATCCCCGCCACGTTCTTGCCCGTGGTGGTTTCGATCCCTTCCAGCCCCGGTGACGAGTTCACTTCCATCACCAGCGGCCCGTGGTTCGAGCGCAGGATATCCACACCCGCCACCGCCAGGCCCATGACCTTGGCCGCACGCAGCGCGGTCATGCGTTCTTCCGGGGTGATCTTGATCAGGCTGGCGCTGCCGCCCCGGTGCAGGTTGGAGCGGAACTCGCCGGGCTTGGCCTGACGCTTCATCGCCGCGATCACCTTGTCGCCGACCACGAAGCAGCGGATGTCGGCGCCGCCGGCCTCCTTGATGTATTCCTGCACCATGATGTTCTGCTTCAGGCCCATGAACGCCTCGATCACCGACTCCGCCGCCGTCGCGGTTTCACACAACACCACGCCGATCCCCTGGGTGCCTTCCAGCACCTTGATCACCAGCGGCGCACCGTTGACCATGTCGATCAGGTCGGGAATGTCGTCAGGCGAGTGGGCGAACCCGGTCACCGGTAAACCGATGCCCCGGCGCGACAGCAATTGCAGCGAGCGCAGCTTGTCCCGCGAGCGGGCGATGGCCACCGATTCGTTGAGCGGGAACACCCCCATCATTTCAAACTGGCGCAACACCGCACAGCCATAAAACGTCACCGACGCACCGATCCGCGGGATCACTGCGTCGAAACCCTCCAGCGGTTTGCCACGGTAGTGGATCTGAGGTTTGTGGCTGGCAATGTTCATATAGGCGCGCAAGGTGTCGATCACCACCATTTCATGCCCGCGTTCGGTTCCGGCTTCGACCAGACGGCGGGTGGAATACAGACGCGGGTTCCGCGACAGCACAGCGATCTTCATGCAACACCTGTGGAGGAGGTAGATACCGGGAACACCGGCTTGTCTTGTACATATTTGATGCCCGGATTGACCACCAGCTGGCCGTCGATCAGGGCTTTGGAACCGAGCAACAGGCGATAGCGCATGGACTTGCGGCAGGCGAGGGTGAACTCGATTGGCCAGACCCGGTCACCCAAGGCCAGGGTGGTGCTGATCACGTAGCGCACCTGGGCCTGACCGTTCGAACTCTTGATAGTCTTGCGTGCCACCAGCGGCGCTTCGCATCGCCGATGGCGTAACTGCACGACAGTGCCCAGGTGCGCGGTGAAGCGCACCCACTTCTCGCCGTCACGTTCGAACGGCTCGATGTCGGTGGCATGCAGGCTGGAGGTGCTGGCGCCGGTGTCGATTTTTGCCCGAAGGCCGGCGACTCCCAGATCCGGAAGCGCCACCCACTCGCGCAGACCGATAACGGTCAAATGGTCAAATGTCTTCAATGGAAAAAACCAACGATTAACGCGTCCACGCTTCAGGGGACACCTGGGCTAACGCTTTGAATGCGGGTCTGGCGAACCAGTAACCCTGCATCAGAAATATTCCGCAGTCCGCCAGGAAATCCCGTTCACCCGCACTCTCTATGCCTTCGGCGATGACTGTAACGTCCAACTCCGCACAGATTGTGACAATCCCCCGAACGATAGCCTGACGAACACGGTCACGGTCGATATCGCGGATCAGCGCCATATCGAGCTTGATCAGGTCCGGTTGGAAATCGGCCAGCAGATTGAGCCCCGAATAGCCGGCACCGAAATCGTCGATGGCCGTCTTGAAGCCGAATTCGCGGTATTCACGCAGAATATTGGTCAAATGGCGATAGTTATCTACGTGCTCGCTTTCCAGTGTTTCGAAAATCAGCCGGTCGATCGGGAAATTGTGTTTTCTGGCAGCCTCCAGGGTGCTGCGAATGCATAACTCTGGACGATAGACGGCGTTGGGCATGAAGTTGATCGACAAGTGTGTCTGCATATTAAGCCCGGCTGCGCCTTCGATGGCGCGAGTCCGGCAGAGCTGGTCGAAACGGTAGCGGTTATCTTCTGTAACCTGATCCAACACGGTTAAAGCGCCTTCACCAGCCGCACCACGAACCAGTGCCTCGTAGGCGTACACCGACTCGTCACGCAGATCCACGATGGGCTGATAAGCGAACGAAAAATCGAAGCCCAGCGGCTCGCTTTGCTGGCAGCCCAGGCACCCGGATTTGGGCGAGGTCAATGAAGACGGAAATTTGGTCACTCGATCACTCCATGCCGTTGAACCGGCGAAGATCACAGTTTATCTGGAGGGCCGGATTCTTGCGCCCGACAGAATCGGTAGTACAGTTCCGACTACTGGCTGAACGAGGAATTCATATGGCGCAAAAACAGGAAGAGGACGACAAGGTCCGTCTCGACAAGTGGCTGTGGGCCGCGCGTTTTTTCAAGACTCGCGCTTTGGCCAAGGCTGCCATCGAGAGCGGCAAGGTGCATTGTCGGGGAGAGCGCTGCAAGCCTGGCAAAGAGCCACGCATTGGCGATGAGTTCGAGATTCGCACGGGCTTCGATGAGAAGACCGTTGTGGTTCAGGCCCTGTCGATTGTGCGTCGCGGCGCACCTGAGGCGCAGACGCTGTATGCCGAGACCGAGGCGAGTATTGCCAAACGTGAAGCGGCTGCGGCGATGCGCAAGGCGGGCGCCCTGGGCGTGACCACCGACGGCAAACCGAGCAAGAAGCAGCGCCGGGATCTGTTTAAATTTCGTGGGAACAGTAGCGGCGAATAAAAAAACGCAGCCTGCCGGCCTGGGTTCAAGACCCGCCGGCGGCTGCGTTTTTTTCAGTAACCGTTGATTACTGCGCGGACACCACACTCATCCGCGAAACCATCGGCAGTTTGCCCAGCAGCCGGAAAACCGGCGCCGTGACCTTCAACCAGAAGTTCGCCGCGTGATAAGCAAACGGCGTGTAGTAACCCCAGCCCAGTGCCCACACCGCCAGCAGCATGCCGCCGATATAATCGTCCTGGCCCCAATGAGCACCGGCGACCAGACGCGGCAACATGAACAGCAGTGCCAGACCCCAGATCACCAGAAACTGACCAGCCGTACGGCTGAACACGCCCATGAACAGCGCCCAGATCAGCAGCACCGAAGCATGGTCACCGGGGAAACTCTGGCTAGAGCGATCCTTCAGTTCCCAGGTCTTCTCCAGATGCGGGAAGTAATCGCTGATATGCACGGCACCTTCGAGCACCATCGACGGGCTGCTGTGCTGCCAGCCCATGTGATCGGCGAACTTGGAAAACAGCGCGCGGATCACCACCATCAGCAGCAGGATCGAAAAAAATCCGAAAAAGGCGCGACGCACGTCAATCGCCCTGAACACCCAGTCGCCCTTGATAAGCAGCGCCAGCAGAATCAGGCCGACGACGATGTCGAACGGTCGCAGACTTGCAATTGCCCAGATGTGGAGCCATATGGGGTTGCTGGCCAGCGGTGCATTGAGTGAGCGGAACAGCCACTCGTCGAAAATCACACACAGCATCTGGCCCGTAGGCCATAACCAGAAAGCCAGTAGTGCCAATGGCACGATGTTGCACAGAACCAGCCGGCCGAGGTTCCACCTTGATTGGAACAAACCCGGATTGTTCATAAAATGCCTCCCGTGGCTGAACATCGGCATCAAAAAGGATGCCAGAAGCGCGGGATTTTCATTCTTTGTAACCATTTTGTCATCACATTCAGATACCCAGACCTATGACCGATTTCCTCGATACCGATTACACCCAACGCTTCATCTTCGATGACAGCGACACGCGCGGCGAACTGGTGTCGCTGGAGCGCAGCTATGCCGAAGTGCTCGCCAAGCACCCGTACCCGGAGCCGGTTGCGCAATTGCTGGGCGAACTGATGGCTGCCGCGTCGTTGCTGGTGGGCACCCTGAAATTCGATGGCCTGCTGATTCTTCAGGCCCGTTCCGAAGGCCCGATTCCGCTGCTGATGATCGAATGCTCCAGCGAGCGCGAAATCCGCGGCCTGGCGCGTTATCACGCCGAGCAGATTCCTGCCGACGCGACCCTCGGTGATCTAATGCCGAACGGTGTCCTGGCCTTGACCGTCGACCCGATCGCCGGCCAGCGTTACCAGGGCATCGTCGACCTCGACGGCGAAACCCTGTCCGACTGTTTCACCAACTATTTCGTCATGTCCCAACAGGTCGGCACTCGTTTCAAGCTGTGCGCCGATGGCCGTCGTGCCCGTGGTCTGCTGCTGCAGCAACTGCCGGCCGATCGCCTGAAAGACGAAGAAGAGCGCGCCGCCAGCTGGCAGCACATCACCGCGCTGGGCAACACCCTGACCGCTGATGAACTGTTGAGCCTGGACAACGAAACGGTTCTGCATCGCCTCTACCATGAAGAGCAGGTTCGTCTGTTCGATGTGCAGACACTGCGCTTCCACTGCAGCTGCTCCCGCGAGCGTTCGGGCAATGCACTGGTCAGCCTGGGGCTGGAAGATGCGCAGGCGCTGGTGGCCGAGCAAGGTGGAAAAGTCGAGATCGATTGCCAGTTCTGCAACCAGCGCTACCTGTTCGATGCGGCAGATATCGCTCAATTGTTCGCTGGAGCGGGCGTCGAGACGCCGTCAGATACCCGGCACTAAAACGGTTCAGCGCAGGTAAATTCACTGCTCAACGACGGAATTACGCCGTTACGACGGGAGGGCCCTACTCTTTTTGGGCTTTTCTGGCATAATCCGGCCCACTTTTTTCGCGGTAGTAGTGCACGACTTTCTACTACAAAACGTTTGGAGCACACTCGGCCACTGGCCGACGGGGAACCTCATGACGCAAGCCAATAACGCCGTGTACACCGATCTGAGTGTTGATGATCTGGTAAAAGAAGCCCTGAACCGCGGTGAAGGCGAGCTTGCCGATACCGGCGCTCTGGTTGTTCGCACCGGTCACCGCACCGGCCGTTCGCCAGTCGACCGTTTCATCGTTGAAGAGCCTTCCACCCAGGCTGCCATTGCCTGGGGCCCGATCAACCGCAAGTTCCCGGCCGACAAGTTCGACGCGCTGTGGGCTCGTGTTGAAGCATTCAACAACGCGCAAGAGCATTTCGTTTCCCACGTGCATGTAGGCGCGGCCGAAGATCACTACCTGGCCGTGAAGATGACCACCCAGACTGCCTGGCAGAACCTGTTCGGTCGTTGCCTGTTCATCAACCCGGCCCAGTACAACCCGGCCGGTCGCGAAGAGTGGCAAGTGCTGAACGTCGCCAACTTCGAGTGCGTGCCTGAGCGTGACGGCACCAACTCCGACGGTTGCGTGATCATCAACTTCGCCCAGAAGAAAGTGCTGATCGCCGGCATGCGTTACGCCGGTGAAATGAAGAAAGCCATGTTCTCCGTGCAGAACTTCCTGCTGCCGGCCGCTGACGTGCTGCCAATGCACTGCGCTGCCAACATCGGCGAAGAAGGCGACGTGACCCTGTTCTTCGGTCTGTCGGGCACCGGCAAGACGACCCTGTCCGCCGACGAAAGCCGTTACCTGATCGGTGACGACGAGCACGGCTGGGGCGAAGGCGTTGTCTTCAACATCGAAGGCGGTTGCTACGCCAAGTGCATCGACTTGTCCGAGAAGAACGAGCCGGTCATCTGGAAAGCCATCAAGCACGGCGCGGTACTGGAAAACGTCGTGATCGACGACGCCAAGCACGCCGACTACGCCGATGTCAGCCTGACCCAGAACAGCCGCGCGGCCTACCCGCTGGAGCACGTTGCCAAGCGTTCCGAGAAGAACCTGGGCGGCGAGCCAAACGCTGTGATCTTCCTGACCTGCGACCTGACCGGCGTCCTGCCGCCAGTGTCGATCCTCAACGAAGAACAAGCGGCCTACCACTTCCTGTCCGGCTACACCGCACTGGTGGGCTCGACTGAAATGGGTTCGGGCAGCGGCATCAAGTCGACCTTCTCCACCTGCTTCGGCGCACCGTTCTTCCCGCGTCCGGCCGGCGAATACGCTGAACTGCTGATCAAGCGCATCCGCGGCTTCGGCTCCAAGGTCTACCTGGTCAACACCGGCTGGACCGGCGGTGGCTACGGCGTCGGCAAACGCTTCAACATCCCGACCACTCGTGCAGTGATCGCAGCGATCCAGAGCGGCGCGCTGATCGGTGCAGCCACCGAGCACCTGGACACCATCAACCTGGACGTGCCACTGGCCGTACCGGGCGTCGAAACCAACCTGCTCAACCCACGCAACACCTGGGCTGACAAGGCTGCGTACGACGAAGCTGCCAAAGCACTGGCCGGTCTGTTCATCGAGAACTTCAAGAAGTTCGAAGTGAGCGACGCGATCAAGGCTGCCGGGCCTAAGTTGTAAGACTAAGTTCTGGTGAATGAAAAAGCCGCCCCTTGAGGGCGGCTTTTTTGTGGGTGACGGGTTGGATTTCATTGTCAGATCAACTGCCATTATTCCCGCACAATCCGCGTTAAACAGCCAGAATAATGCTACTTAAGGAGCCGCGAATCCCCTGAGCATTTTCTCTCCAGCCATCATGGCCATTGCCGTCTGGTATGCAGCACTCGTAGTACTTCCACAACATCAACTTTGATTGCGTAGATGATGACGTAGTTTGGAGTGACGACGATTTCGCGGGTACCTTCCGCGATACCTTTTCGGTACAGGGCTGGGTGCTGGCGAGCGCTTTCTCCTTTCAGTTCGAAGGCCTCATCGAGTTCAATCGCTGCAACGGGATTTTCCTGGCTGATACGCTCCATGATGTTGTCTCGGTCATCCAGCGCTTCTTGGCGCCAGACCAACCTCATCAACGTGCTCGCTGACGAAGGGCATCCCGTTTGGCGGCAAATATCCTGCGAGCGTCTTCATCGCTGACGCTGGGTCTTGGGTCATCAATGCTGATTTGTACCTGTTGCTTGACCCATTCTTCATACGCAGCTGCTTCATGAGCTTGTTTCATCGCTTCGGCGCGATCAGGGCGAGCATAGGTTTTTATCTGTAGGGGGTCGTAACTGGAGGCGTCCACATCGAAGTGATTGATGCCCACTCCTTGCAGGTAGGTCACCAGTGTTTCAAGCCGCTTGAACAGACGTACTTGGCCACTACGTTGTGCGGTCAATGAGTATTCTTTGCTTCCTTGCTGAATCTGAATCGACCAGCCACCGGGTTTGGCGACGATATGTGCGCTACTGATCGAACCGTTCTCAAACAGCCGCGTGAGAGTGCTGTGATCAATGGTTTCAGTGGTCATGAAGGCAAGCCCTTGGTTGAACAATGGCTCCCATCGTACGCAATCAATAATAGTTTGCAAAATTCTGATCCTTAAGTTTCGCGCCGGAGATGTTAGCGTCAGTGTTCGAGATAGGGGCAGACAGTTCTAGCTGTGAACACGCCTGCCGAGGAATTCGTCAGGCCGGCGCTTTCCAGTTGAGCATTCGTTGCTGGGCGACCTGGAGCAGGTCATAGCCGTCTTTGGTGAGAAGGTAGAGCGCGTGCGTGATGTGCGGGATGTCTTCTACGTCGGCGTGTTTGAAGCAGAGGCAGTAGAGGGTTTGCAGCAGGTCGCTTGAGGCGCGCAGGCGCTGGACGGCGCATTCGAGGATGTCTTGCGGGTTGGCTTCGGTGTCGATGACGAGGGGCTTGGTGTCGGTGAGGTTGGAGTCGAGTGGGCGGTAGCGATCGGAGTGGAGCTCGTTCCATGATTTCATTTTTTAGATCCTCAATTGCTTCGAATGAAGCCACCACATCGTGACCAAGCGACTGGAGGCGACTGTGTTCGGGTTGGTCAACCGGTGAGGATCATGCACATACCCGGCACGCTCGAAAGCGTCCCAAACACAGCCACCATAACGCTGCTGGCAATTGAGTGCCGGCAGCATACAGCGGACGCGAATGCATGATCCATTCGGGTGACCAAGCCCGAGTCGCTGAATTGGCAGCGACAGTCACAACTATAGGTTTCAGCCCACTGGCGCCGATAGAAGACAAGGCGCCGCTGCGTGTAGGAACGGGATGCAGATTCCGGCAGGCCGTTCCTACAGATCAATCACGGTTTTCAACGAATCGCCCGATACCCCTCAACATCCAGCACACTCGTGGTCAGCCCGGTCGCCGGGCTGTAGATCGTGCCTTTCACCGTGGAAAACGTAACGCCTTTGCTCCCCAGCGAAACGTACCGTTCGCCCTGATCCAGCTCGGTGAACCAGGTGTAGGAACACTTTTCCATGGCCTTGTATTTCGCTGCCGCGTTGACGATGGTGGCGGCATGGTTGCGCAGGTCGGCGTCGGTGAGGTTTAGGTTTTTGTCGAGGGCGGTGCCCCAGCGTTTCAGGCAGACCTCGGCAAAGTGGCGGACGATGAGGCCGGGTTCGGCCAGCACTTTTGGGCCACTGTTGCCGTCGGCGGAGGCGTTGCCGACCAGGGTGGCGTGACGGCCGGGCATGGGGAAGATGCTGGTCTTGGTGCCGGTCGCGGTTTGCGGGATGACGCAACTGAAGCCCTTGGAGCGCTCATCCCGCGCATAGAAACCCACATATTCTTTTACGTTGCTGTTGAGCTTTACCCGTTGGTCCTGAAAGTTGCCAATACCTGGTACCGGGTCGATGGCAAAGATATTCACTGGAATGTTTTTCAGTGCACTGTCGTTGAACATGGCATTGGCCAGCATATGGCAACTGATACCGCCGCGGCTCCAGCCCACCAGATTGACTTTTGTTGGAATAACACCGTCCTTGCGAAAGGTTTTAATAATCTGTTCCTGTAACTTCTGTTGCGTGACGCTGCGATCGCCATAGTTATATTTGCGCCACAGCCAGGAACCTTCGACTTTTACATCTTCAATCGGAATGCCGGCGGCTTTTAGGCGGTTGTATTCCGCCTCTGTCAGTTTTTCGCGCTGCCAGTCGCACTTGCCTTTGATGATGTTCATCGCGTGCAGGACGTTTTCCTCCCAACCCTTGCCGAACAAGGTCCCGCTGAGGCCGTAGTCCTTGGATTGGGTGAACAGTTCATCAGCTTGCAGGTTGCTGGTGCCGGGGCCATCGACCACGATCCATTCGGCGAACTCGCGACCGACGTGATGAGAGGCAAGTGTGGAGACCAATTCACCGTCCCAATAGTTTTCGTGGGCGTTATCAAACTTTGTCGAACCTGTACCGCAAAAGAAAATAGTCAGCGTAGTCATGTTGTTGCTCTTGGTTGATGTAAGAGCAAACAGGCTAGTTCCGATCTTTGTTGTAATGGAAGTGATGGGTTGTTGCGAGCTTTGTAAGTTGGTCAGCTGGCTTTAACTATTTATTCGTTGTCTGGCAACTTCCAGCAAGTCACAGCCGTCCTGCGTCAACAAATAAAGCGCATTGACGATGTTGGGGATGTCTTTCACGTCGGCTTGTTTGAAACACAAACAGTAAAGAGTTTCCAGCAGATCACTGGCGGCACGCAGGCGTTGATCGGCGGCATTGAGCAAATCACCCGGTGATGCTGCGGTGTCGATGACCATTACCGGGTTGTCGCCGTCGCAGGTCTTGAGAGGGCGAAAACGAGTATTCAGCGGTGTGAACATGTTCATGATTGAGGTGTGTCCTTTACGAAGTCGCTTCGGCGGGCCGACACAGTGTTTTCAGTCGCGCCGGCCACTATAGAAGGGCGTCGTCGAGTGGGACAAGACAGCCACAATGGACAGAATTCGTAGGGGTTTTTCCGGGGTTCGGGCATTTGCCCTACGCGTTTTTGCGGCTTTTTCACAGCCAAACCCTGATGGGCGAAATTTCCTACGTGTTTGTCGGGCGATTCCCGTTAAACATCTGTATGGTGCGCGCCAGAATCCGTGGGGCGTTTCCAGACGTCCGACACAGACTTAAAGGGAATTGGGTATGCAGTGGCTAAGAATGGCCTCGATCGTTTTGCTATGGGCCAGTGGTTGTCGTTTGGCGTTGGCCTCCGAGGCGGGCAATGGACTGTTGCTCACGCAAGTGGAGCGCACCGAATGGCCGGACGCACTCACGACCCAGGCCAGCATCGACATGGCGTCCCGCGCCGAAGTGCTGATGTTCGGCAAGGCACTGCTGGCCAGCGAAGGCCTGGATGAGTCCGGGCTGAAACAACGTCTGGGCGTGCCGCATGTGCAGCTCAAGTCGATCCGCCAGGTGCGTGACGGCCTATGGGATCGTTTGCTCACCACCTATCGCAACGCCAGCCAGAACTGCGACGAGCAAGCGTTCTGTCCTCGGGTGCGCAGTGTCGCCGACCTGCGTCAGTTGGCGGCGGCATTCACCGGTGATATCAGCCCGGCCCATGCACTGTGGGCCAGCAAAAGCCAGGGCGTGCACGAGCAACTATTGAACGAGCAATTGCGAGTGGCGGTGTTGCAGCCGTAGTCCCGCCGTCACAGTCCCGCCGTCACGACGTTGGCCAAAGGCTGGAGGTCGTCGGGTATCATCCCGTATCGATTTGACCCCGACCTTTTCTCGACGCGCTGCGATCGCCCGCTAGGCTGTTGGCATCACAGCGGTCAACGGAGTGACAGCGAATGCACAACACCCTGGAACAGGTTTTCGGTTATCCACAGTTTCGACTCGGCCAGGAGACCGCAATCAGCGCCGTACTCGCCGGGCGCTCGGCGGCGGCGATCTTCCCCACCGGCTCCGGCAAGTCCCTTTGTTACCAGGTGCCGGCGCTCTTGTTGCCACACCTGACGCTGGTGGTCTCGCCGCTGCTGGCGCTGATGCAGGATCAGCTGGAGTTTTTGCGACGACACGGGATTTCGGCAGGCAGCATCGATTCGGCGCAGAGCCGCGAAGATGCCAATGATGTGATGGCACGTGCCCGTTCCGGCGAACTGAAGATCCTGATGATTTCCGTGGAGCGCTTGAAGAACGAGCGCTTTCGCAATTTTTTGCAGCAGGTGCCGATCTCGCTGCTGGTGGTGGATGAGGCGCACTGCATTTCCGAATGGGGCCACAACTTCCGTCCCGACTACCTCAAGCTGCCGGACTACCAGCGCCAGTTCAACATCCCGCAGACCCTGTTGCTGACCGCCACGGCGACACCGAAAGTCATCGCCGATATGCAGGCGAAATTCGCCATCGCGGCAGAAGATGTGGTGACCACCGGTTTCTATCGGCCCAACCTCAATCTGCTGGTCGAGCCGGTACGTGGGCAGGACAAGCGTCGACGGCTGGTGGAGTGGATGAGCGAGCGCGCGGGCCAGCCGAGCATCGTCTACGTCACCCTGCAGAAAACCGCCGAGCAGATTGCCGAACATCTTGAGCGCAATGGCATTCAGGCCGAGGCTTATCACGCCGGTTTGCCCCATGAACAACGGGACGGGATCCAGAAGCGCTTCATGGGCGGGCAGTCCAATTGCATCGTCGCCACCATTGCGTTCGGCATGGGCATCGACAAGAGCGACATCCGCAACGTGGTGCATTTCGACCTGCCCAAATCCATCGAAAACTACAGCCAGGAAATCGGTCGCGCCGGACGTGACGGGCAGCCGTCCGACTGCCTGGTGCTGGCCAACCGCGACAGCCTCAACGTGCTGGAAAACTTCGTGTATGGAGACACGCCGGAGCAAGATGGCATTCGTCACGTGCTCGACGAGTTGCAGGCCGCCGCGCCCGAAGGCCAATGGGAGTTTCTGCTCGGGCCGTTGGCGGACCAGAGCAACATTCGTTCGTTGCCTCTGAAGACGTTGCTGGTGCAGCTTGAGCTGCGAGGACTGATTGCCCCGCGCTACGCGTACTACGCCGAATACCGATTCAAATACTTGCTGGAGCCCGAGGCGTTGCTTGAGCGTTTCGAGGGCGAGCGAAAGGATTTCGTCGCCGCGATCATCCAGACCTCAAGCCGCGCGCGCACCTGGGCCACGGTGAATTTCGAGGCGATGTACGAGCAGTATTCCGCCGAGCGCAATCGGGTGGTGAAGGCGCTGGATTACTTTCAGGAAAAGGGCTGGGTCGAGCTTGAGAGCAAGCAGATGACCGAGGTCTACAACGTCCTGCGCGGCGATTTCGACAGCCAGGCCCTGAGCGCTGAACTGCATGACTATTTCACCCGTCATGAGCAAACCGAAGTGGCGCGAATCCACGCCATGCTCGAGCTGTTCGCCACCGAGCGATGCCTCGGATATCGGCTGGCCGAATATTTTGGCGATCACAATGCGCCGCAGCGGTGCGGACATTGCTCGGTGTGTCACGGACAAGTCGCCCGGCTGCCGGCCCCTCCGGAACTGCCGGCGCTTGTGGATAAAAATTTTGCGGCGTTGTGTGGCGATTTTATCCACAGGCATCAGCAGCACGCCGGCAGTGCTCCGTCGGCGGAGCGGCTGACCCTGTTCCTGTGTGGAATCAGCGTGCCGTTGTTTACCAGGCTCAAGGCGCGGGCCATTCCAGGGTTTGCGGCGCTGGAGGAATATCCCTACGCCGAGGTTCGGGCCTGGGCTCAGGCGCATCTTTGAGGTCTCGAATCCATCTGCTGAATGTCGATCATCACGGCAATGAACTTCAAAAATGCCCGGTGGCTGACTATGGTGATGGCTGTCTTCGGATCGCCAACAAGAGAACAACATGAGCCAGACATCCTTCGCTATTCAGCAGGCCGCCGTGATCGGCGCCGGCACCATGGGCCGCGGCATCGTCATGTGCCTGGCCAACGCCGGCGTGTCAGTGCAGTGGGTCGATAACAATCCACAGATGCTTGAGCAGGCGCTGTCCACCGTGGCCGATACCTACGCGCACAACGTGCGACAGGGACGGATCGACCAGGCCGAGGCCGATGCGCGGATTGCCCGTATCAGTGCGGCGCCAGACTATGTGGCGATCCGCAATGTCGACCTGGTGATCGAAGCGGTGTACGAGAATCTTGAGCTCAAGCAGAAGATCTTCCGCGAGCTCGATGGCGTGCTGAAGCCCGAAGCGCTGCTGGCGAGCAATACCTCGGCGCTGGACATCGACGCCATTGCCGCCGCGACACGGCGTCCGACTCAAGTGCTGGGCCTGCATTTCTTCAGCCCGGCGCACATCATGAAGTTGCTGGAAATAGTCCGTGGCGCGCAGACATCACCGGCTGTGCTTGAGGCTGCGCTTGAGCTGGGCAAGCGCATGGGCAAGGTCAGTGTGGTGTCGGGTAACTGCCACGGTTTTATCGGCAACCGCATGCTCCATCCGTATGTGCTCGAAGCGCGCAAGATGTTGCTCGAAGGGGCGTATCCGCATCAGGTCGATGCGGCGTTGCAGAGTTTCGGTTTCGCCATGGGGCCGTTTCGCATGTACGACGTGGTCGGCATCGATCTCGAGTGGCGTGCCCGCGAGCTCGCCGGCAAGGGGCAGGACGCGCCCGAGGTTCAGGTGGATAACCGCTTGTGCGAACAGGGTCGCTTCGGTCAGAAGGCCGGCAACGGTTATTACCACTACGAGCCGGGCAGTCGTCAGGCCGAGCATGATCCTGAGGTCGATGCGCTGGTGTTGAGCGTCAGCGAAGGCTTGGGATTTCATCGGCGGGATATCGGCTCGGAGGAGATCCTTGAGCGGTGCCTGCTGGCGTTGGTCAATGAGGGCGCGAAGATCCTGCAGGAAGGGATTGCCGAGTCGGCGCATGACATCGATCAGGTTTATCTGAATGGCTACGGCTTCCCGGCGGAGCGGGGCGGGCCGATGGCCTGGGCGGATGATCAGGGTCTGGCCGACATTCACAAGCGATTGCTGGCGCTGGAGACCCGGCAGGGCGATCACTGGCGTCCGGCGCCATTGATCGGCGAGCTGGCGGCGCGAGGCAAAGGTTTTTACCTTTAGACTGGGCAGATCACTCCAGGAATCGACACTGATGTCCAACCCTATGCCGCAACGCAGCGATTACCCGCACTTCCAGCCGATCACCACGCGCTGGCATGACAACGACGCCTACGGCCACGTCAACAACGTCACCTATTACAGCTTCTTCGACACGGCGGTGAACACGTACCTGATTCAGGTCGGAGGGCTGGATATCCATGACGGCGAGGTGGTGGGATTTGTGGTGAGTTCGTCCTGCGACTACTTCGCGTCGATCGCTTTTCCGGATCGAATCGAGATTGGTCTGCGGGTCGGCAAGCTGGGCAACAGTTCGGTGCAATACGAACTGGCGGTGTTCAAGGAAGGAGAGGTGGAAGCCTGTGCCGCCGGACGTTTCGTGCATGTATTCGTCGACCGGGCGTCCAATCAGCCGGTGTCGATTCCGGCCCGATTGCGCGAAGCGCTGGAACGCCTGACGGTGTGACGGACAAAAAAAATCGCAGCCCGGGGGAGCTGCGATCTGGGGGTATCAGCTAACGAGGCCAGGCCTCAGTCGCGATAGTAGCGGTGGTGCTTGCGATGGCCATAGGCATGGCCACGACCTGGGTGACGGTCACGGTAGTAGCGACGATCATCATGGCGACGATCGTAATGACGATCATCGTCATCGCTCTTGTTGCCCATGTAGTTGCCCAGCGCGCCACCCGCGCCGCCGCCGGCTGCTGCGCCGATCAGGCTGCCGGTGGTGCCGCCCATGCTGCGGCCGACCACGTTGCCGCCGGCTGCGCCCAGCGCACCGCCGATGGCTGCTTCGCCACGGCTGCGCTTGTCGGCGCCCACCGCACTACCACCCGCGCCGCCCAGGGCTGCGCCAATGGTTGAACCTGTACTGCCGCCTAGCGATTGACCGACGACCGAGCCAAGAACCCCGCCCAATGCGCCGCCCACACCTGCTTCGGTGGTGCCTCCGGCAGAAGCGAAGCCACTGACCAGGCCAAGGGACAACAAGAGAATCGAGGAGAACTTCATAGAGGAGCCTCAAAGGGATGACGGCGCGATCCTGAGGCTCTGGAATGGGCGTGACAATCAAAATCCGACGAATAGCACGACCTGTATACAATTCTGCAAGTTGCTGATTTTTGGGCGGAACTTAACCGATTTTCGCCGGTCTTTAGCTACTTCGGACAGGCCGCTTTGATCACAAAGCGGCCTTTTTTGTGGGCGTTTGAAAAGTGTCTGCGAGATCTATCGAGTCTGACTTTCGGACGCGGAGCGTCCACGGCTGCGGGCCCCCGCCGAGCGGGGGGGG